>JASHRL010000321.1 GCA_030037355.1 Candidatus Acidiferrales bacterium
TTTTCCACATAATTTCCACCGGTGTGGAAATTAGCGGGGTTCTTATTGCTGTGAACGTCTGGGACAAAATTCTTCAACGCATGGAGCGGCGGGTCAACGCCCACAGTTTTTCCACGTGGTTCCGACCGACACGTCTGGAGGCTGCGGAAGACGGGCGTCTGGTCGTTCGCGTCCCGACGGTGCTTTTCCGCAAGCGGTTGACACAAACTTATGGCGATCTGCTCGAGGCGGTACTGGCGGAACTGAATATGCAAGGTACGCAGCTCGAGTTTGTCTGCGCTGAGACGGAGGTTGAGCCCATCGCACCGCCGGCGCAGGCGCGGTTGGACTTTGATTCGGTAAACCACCAGCTCAATGGACGCTACACCTTTGAGAATTTCGTCGTGGGAAGCAGCAATCAATTTGCTCATGCCGCAGCTCAGGCGGTGGCCGAGCAGCCGTCGAAGTCCTACAACCCGCTTTTCCTTTACGGCGGAGTTGGTCTTGGAAAAACGCATTTGATGCAGGCGATTGGCCATGCCATCAAGCGGAGGAATCCGGCGGCGCGGCTGACCTACGTGAGCGCAGAGAAGTTCACGAACGAAGTGATCGCGGCGGTTCGCTTCGACCGCATGAGCAATTTCCGCGACCGCTTCCGCACCATGGACGTGCTGCTGGTCGATGATATCCAGTTCATCGCCGCCAAAGAACGCACGCAAGAGGAATTTTTCCATACTTTTAACGCACTCTACGACCAGCAGAAGCAGATTGTGATTTCGTCCGACTGCCCTCCGAAAGAGATTTCGGCGATTGAAGAGCGGCTGCGGTCGCGCTTCGAGTGGGGTTTGATCGCGGACATTCAGCCGCCCGACCTGGAGACGAAAATTGCGATCCTGCAGCGCAAAGCGGAGACGGAGCATGTGAAGCTGGCCGAGGATGTCGCAGAATTTATCGCGCGGTCGATCAAATCGAACATCCGAGAGCTTGAAGGTGCACTAATTCGCTTGCTGGCTTACACATCTCTGACGGGGATTGAACTGAGCGTCTCGACAGCACAGCAGGTGCTGAAGAACCTGATCGATACTGCGGAGAAGAAAGTTTCGATTGATCAAATCCAACGCCGCGTTGGGGAACATTTCGGACTTCGCGGGCAGGATTTAAAGGTGCGGAGCAACTCCAAAGCGATCGCGTTTCCGCGGCAGATTGCCATGTACATGGTGAAGCAGCTCACGTCCGCTTCGCTGCCGGAGATCGGCAGGCAATTCGGCGGAAAGCACCACACGACGGTACTGCACTCGATTCACAAGATCGAGACCTTACGCCACACCGACAAAGAATTGAACAAGACAATCAACAAGCTACTCGACTCGTTTGGCTAGAGATGCGCGAGCTTTTCACTGGTGCAGCTCGCCGCGACTGTGAATCTTGTGTAAATTTCGATTCTTCAGCAGGCGGTGGCGCAGATTTTCAGGCGGAGCGCGCAACGACTCACAGGCAGTTGAGTAAAGTAAAATAGTGAACGGCAAAGGGATGGCAGGTTTTCCGAAGAATCCACAGATGCGGCGGCTACGACGGTATTTCCTTTGTTTATTGAATCTAAGAAAAGAAGTAAAGTACCTGCGCCAGCAAAAGCAGCCCGTGGGGGAAGCACTCGATGGAATTTAGCGTAAAGAAGTTCGACTTAGTGGAAGAGCTCAACCTGACGCAGGGCGTGATTGAGCGCAAAACGACGATTCCCATTCTGTCGAACCTGCTGTGCGAAGCGAAGGGCAACCGCCTGTATATCACGGCGACGGACCTGGAGCTGAGCATCCGCACGTCGTGCGAGGCGAAGGTCAAAAAAGAAGGCGCGGGAACGATCCCGGCGAAAAAGCTGCTGGATCTAGTGCGTTTGTTGCCCGAAGAGGAGATCAAGTTCAAGCTACTGGACAATCATTGGGTGCAGATCGTCTGCGACCGGAAGACTTACAAGTTGGTCGGCATGTCGAAAGACAATTTCCCGGCGCTGCCCGGATTTCCACAAACACAGGTGAAGATCCCAACGAAACTCTTCTCGAGTCTGATCGCCAAGACTATTTTTGCGATCTCTCAGGAAGAGTCGCGGTACACATTAAATGGCGCGTTGCTCGTGCTGAACGCAGCCACAGTAACCATGGTTGCGACCGACGGCCACCGCCTAGCCATGGTGGAAATGCCGCACAAATTGAGCGGACTCCCCGGGGAAGTGCGCGTCCTTGTCCCCAAGAAAGCGATGACGGAAGTGCAACGGCTCTGCGCTGAAGCAGGCGACGACGGCGAGGTCGAATTCGCGCAGGACGAAAGCCACCTGTTCTTCCAGTTTGGCGGGCGGCTGCTCACCTCGAGAAAACTCACAGGAACATTCCCGAATTATGAAGCGGTGCTTCCGCGCGAAGTCAGCAAGACGGTGGTTCTGGAGCGCAATGAGCTGCAGGATGCCCTGCGGCGCGTCTCGCAGCTAGCCGACCAGCGATCGCATGCCGTGAAATTCATGCTGGCCAAGGAAGGAATCGAGATTTCCGCATCGAGCCCGGAATACGGCGAGGCCAAAGAGGCCATCGAGAAGGAATATAAGGGCGAGCCGATTACGATTGGCTTCAACGCCCAGTATCTGCTGGATTTCCTCGCCGCCACCGCCGATGGGCCGATTTCTGTGGAATTGAAGGATGATCAATCGGCAGGGCAGATGCGGCCCCTGGCCGATGACTCAACGCGCTACCGCTACGTCGTCATGCCCATGCGGATTTGAAGCTGCGCAAGTAAACCCTCGAAAAATCAAGCAAATGCCGGACCACGGGCCGAAGCGCTGCAACCTTGTGTGCCTGACCCTCAGGACAGGAGATTTCTACGCGTCACCCGAACTATGATTGCCGGGCATGGGCGGGGAAAGCCGCTAATCTGAATCCGGCATCGGACTCGGGCGAAGTTTAAGTAGTTTCGCCTTCTCTTTCGTATTCGCTCTCATTTTCGTTCTTCAGCACTGATTAGAAATTTAGAGGCACAGCGAAATCTAGGCGCCGTAATTCAATGAAGTTCAAATTCCATTTCGGGCCTTCGACCGAAGAACACGAAGAAGCCGCGGCCGCAGAGCAGGAAACCAAGGCTGCGGCGACACTGACGTATTGGTGCCGGAAATTCGGCGATCCGGAGCTGGACGAAATCGTCGAAGAACATCGCGCGTGGGTGGAGTCACACGGAGAATCCGGCAGGAAGGCTGATTTAGCCGGTGCGAATTTCGAAGGCGCCGATCTGATGGGCGCGCCGCTGCAAGGCGCCAATCTGATGCGCGCAAACCTGAAAGGTGCGGATCTGCTGCTTGCGGACCTGCGGGGCGCATGCCTGATTGAAGCGGACCTGGGCGATGCGAATCTCGTCAGCACGAACCTGCGCGGGGCGAGTCTTGTCGGCGCGAATCTGGCGACGGCGACAGGGCTTGTGGCGCGCCAGCTCGCCGGCGCGAGCCTCTTTGGCGCATCCGTGCCAGATTCGCTTTACCCATTCGAGGGGCTGGCGAAGACTGCGGCAGTCGCGAAGGTGCTGCGAATACTTTTGACGGCAATGACGGCGATGTGCGCGGCCGTCTGCTTCATCGTGGCGAAGACGAAGGACGCGCAGCTTCTGAAAAACTCGCCGTTCGCGCCGATTCCCGTCATCGGCAATGCAATTCCGATGCTCGCGTTTTATTTGATCGGACCGATGCTGCTCGCCGCGATCTATATCG
>JASHRL010000322.1 GCA_030037355.1 Candidatus Acidiferrales bacterium
TCCCCGCGCGCCCTTTCGCTTTTTACTTCGACTCGCACGAAGCATTGTAACGGGGTACTCATGGACGAAAAGACGATCGAAAAGCAGTTGCAACGCGAAGGCTTCCGCACAACCTACGTCTGGCAAGACGCCGCCGGCGCATATTACCCGGAGCATACCCACGCAACCGAAACGGCCCACATCATCCTAAGCGGCGAGATGACCTTGACTATGGGCGGAAAATCGCGCACATATTCAGCCGGCGATCGTTGCGACGTGCCCGCGGGCGCAGTCCACTCCGCAAAAATGGGACCCCATGGTTGTCGCTATCTGATCGGCGAGCGTTGAAGATTTCGTGCAAACTTCCGCGTATCTTTAAGCAATCAACAAACTCAGCATCTAAGCGTTTGTCAGAGCGCGATCCAGCAGCTCGACGACGTGCAGCACGTCCTGCCCTGTCGCGTGCAGTTTCGCTCCCGCGCGCAATTGCAGCATGCAGCCAGGATTTGCCGTGACGATAATCGGCGCCCCCGTGGATTTCGCATTCCTCATCTTCTCTTTCAGCAGCTCCATCGACGTGGCTGTCTCCGTCACGTTATAGACGCCCGCGGAGCCGCAACACTGTTCGGCCAGCGGCATTTCCACCAACTCCACGCCCGGAATCGCACGGATCAGTTTTCGCGGCGCTTCGCGAATTTTCTGGCCATGAAGAAGATGGCAGGAGTCCTGATACGTAACTCGCAGTTTCATTTCCCGCATCCGCGCTGACAATCCAAGGTCGCTCAAGAATTCCGTCACGTCGCGCACGCCCCGTGAAAACTCCGCGGCTCGCTCGGCGTCGTCTGTGGATTCGTTTTCTTCGCGTCCAGTTGCGAAAAGTTGTGCATATTCCTTGAGCGTTGATCCGCATCCGGCCGCGTTGGTCACAATGGCATCAAATGCTTCAGCCGAAAATGCTTTCATGTTTTTTCGCGCAAGTTCGCGAGCTACATCCCGCTCGCCCGCATGCGCCGCCAATGCGCCACAACAGAATTGATCCGCTGGGACGACCACCTCGCAGCCATTCGCTTGCAAAACACGGATCGTCGCGTCATTGAGCTGCGTGAATGTCACCTGCGCAAGGCAGCCGGCAAAAAACGCCACGCGTGCGCGGCGTTCGCCTTGTGCGGGAAACGTCTTGCCAAGCCGCGAAAAGAAAAACTCGCGGTCAATTCGTGGCATTAGCTCCGCTCGCTTGCTCATGCCGATGAGACGCAAGATGCGTGTCCCGCGCACAATCGCCTCAAGACCCGACCGCTGGTAGAAACGCATGGCGCGCGCAATTCGCGCGATATGGCGCGGATCCGTCAGCAGCCGGCGATAGACGAAGTTGCGAATCCACCGCGATGTGCGCGGCCGCTTGAAATTCTTGGCGATCTGCGCGCGCGCCAATTCCACGAGCTTGCCGTACTCCACGCCCGACGGGCACGCTGTCTCGCACGCGCGGCAATCCAGGCAGCGGTCAATGTGTGTGACAAAGGCCTCATTCAGCTCCAGCCGGCCCTGATCCACCAGCGCCATCTGCCGAATCCGCCCGCGCGGCGAATCCGCTTCGTTGTGCCACAGCCGGTACGTGGGGCACGCATTGAGGCACAGTCCGCAGTGAATGCAGCGCGAATAGTCCGCATACTCCGGCTTGTCGCCCGCCGTGAATCCACTAAGCGTCTCCGCGAATTCTCGCTGTGCTTCTTCGTGAGTCAGTGGTGGCAAGCCAGGCATCGAGTCAGAAGCCTCCTACAAACCGGCCCGGCGCGAAAATATTGCATGGGTCGAACGCTCGTTTCACACGCTGCATCAGGGGGAAATCCTCGCGCGGCACGCCCCAGACGCTGATTTCGCGTTTCAATTCCAGCGGACACCGCACAATTGTCGCGTAGCCGCCCAGCGCCGTGATCGCCTTCATGATTTGCCCTGCTGCTTGCCGGCAGGCCTGCGCCGCATCGCCCGCGCGGCGCGGAAGCATCGCAAAATAAATCACGCCAGCGCCATTCGTGAGCGTCGCATAATCGATGGGCGCCCCCGCAACAATGTTTCGAGCCTCCGTCTGCGCGCCTCGAAGCTGCGACGCTCGCACGCTAAGCTTCATCACAACCGCTCCCGGCGACAGCGCGGAAACAATCGCAACAAATTCGCGCTTCCGGCCAAGCTGCCCGGGAATTTCATCTTCGCCGATGACATCGACGCGAGCCGCGCCGCAGTCCGCGGCCATCTGCCGCAAATCGCGCTCATAACGCGCCGAAACATCTGTACTTCCCCAAAATCCGGCCGAGATCGTCCATTTGCCACGCGCGGGCAAATCTGCCGTCACCGCTTCAGGAACAATCTTCGCTGCAGTCGCGCTCGAAAACAATTCCGCCGTACCCGGACTGCCGAGATCGAGCGTCAAAGGCGAAAGTTTCGAACTCATGATGCGTTGCCGCAGTTCGAGTGCCTTTTCCATCGTTTCAAACGCAGCGAAAAACCCTCGCGCTGGTGTCGGCCGCGGAAAAGTTTTGAAATTAACTCGCGTGACGACGCCCAGCGAACCGATCCCGCCAAGCATCAGTTTGTGCAAATCGTAGCCGCTGACGTTTTTCACCACGCGTCCGCCGCTTTTTGTCAGCGCGCCGTCACCGGAGACAAACTCCAATCCCAAAACAAACTCTCGCGCCGTCCCGTAAGCATGCCGCAGCGGCGAATCCACGCCGCTCGCCAGCGTCCCTCCCACCGTAGCGTGTTCAAAGAAAGGAACAGCTAACGGCAAAAATTGTTTGTGCTCCGCAAGTGTCGCGGCCAGTTTCGTAAGAGGAATCCCCGGCTCCACGCTGAGCGTCAAATCGCCGGGGTCGTACGAAATCACGCGGTCCATGCGCGTCATGTCAATCGCCAGATCATAACGCGCCGGCGGCATGCCCATATCGAGCTTCGTACGCGCACCCACGGGAATGACGGCGAGCTTCTCCGCCGCCGCATATTTCACGAGCTCCGAAACCTCCTCCGCTGTTCCGGGCCGTACCGCCGCGCCAGGCCCCAATCCATCGACTTCATACCCGGCGAGTTCATCCGCGCCATCAATCACGTTTGCCGGGCCAACAATCTCGCCGGCACGCGATGCCGCAATTCTCGCCGCGGAGCTCATGCCGGACTGCTTTCCTCATGCGTCGAATCAGTTTCCGCACCGTTTCTTTGTGATCGCACGCGAACTTCGCCGCAGCCTTTGCCTGTCGGAAAAATCTTCCCGGGATTGAGTAATCCGGCGGGATTAAACTCGTCGCGTACCCGCTTCATCAGCGCAATATCGGCTTCGCTGAACAAGAATGGCATCAGCCGATCCTTCTCCATGCCGACTCCGTGCTCTCCTGTAATGGCGCCGCCCATTTTGATGCAGAAGCGGATAATCTCCTCGGCTGTGGAAACAGCGCGCTGAAACTGCTTCGAGTCGCGCGCATCGAAAAGAATAATCGGATGCAAGTTTCCGTCGCCCGCGTGAAAAATATTGCCGATCTCGAATCCATTTTCTTTGCCGATGCGATCAATCTCGCGTAATGTTTCCGGGAGTTTCGTCCTCGGGATCACTCCATCCTGCACATAGTACGTCGGTGACAATCGCCCCACAGCCCCGAACGCATTTTTCCTGCCCTTCCACAGCAGGTCGCGTTCTTTTTCGTCGCATGCTACGCGCACTTCGCGCGCGCCATGAAGCCTGCAGACCTCCGCAATCTGAGCAGCATGCTCTTCTGCAGCCTCGCGCAGGCCATCAACCTCGATCAAAAGCACCGCCGCGCTGTCGAGCGGAAAACCTGCATGTACCCACGCTTCCACTGCGCGCAGCGTCCATCCGTCCAGCATTTCGCATGCCGCAGGCGTAATGCCTCGCGCGGTAATCTCGACAACCGTCTCCGTGGCGTCATCCACGCGATCATAGACGGCGAGAAGCGTCTTTACAGCTTCTGGCAGCCGCGTCAGCCGAACCGTTACCTCTGTCACCAGCGCAAGCGTGCCTTCGGACCCGACAAACAATCCGCACAAATCGTAACCCGGCGCATCAGCGGCCTTTCCTCCGATGCGCACAAGCTCGCCGGTCGGCATTACCATTTCCAGCCCGAGCACATGGTTCGTCGTCACGCCATAAGCCAGCGTGTGCGGCCCTCCCGCATTCTCTGAAACATTTCCGCCAATCGTGCACGCTCGCTGGCTCGATGGATCCGGCGCGAAATGCAGTCCCGCATGCGCAACCGCTAAGCTCAGATCTGCGTTGACCACCCCCGGCTGCACCACCGCACGGTGATTTTCGATATCGATTTCGAGAATCCGGTTCATGCGCGCAAACGAGACGACAATTCCCCCTTCGCGCGCGAGTGCGCCTCCGGAAAGCCCCGTCCCCGCACCGCGACCGACAATCGGCGTTTTGTATCGATTTGAGAGTTCGACGATGCGAACAACATCTGCCGTCTTCGCCGGAAAGACAACGCACTGCGGTCGTGCAATTTCGACCGAGCCGTCGTACTCGTAGAGCAGCAAATCCTCCGGCCGGCTCAGGACGCCGTCGTGGCCAAGCAGGTGTTCGAGTTCGTGGAGAAGATGGTGGTCCATGACAGGTTCGACGCGCGAAGTTCACTATAGTCGCGCGCGTCCCGCGTCGTCAACGCGGCCATCGCCGCGAATTGCGAGAAGTCATGGCTTGCCGTGTGGCGCAAGGTGAAAAGCGCCAGCCGTCGCGAGACCAATCCAAATCAGTCCTTCGACGAGAAGGATTATGCCGATCGTTCGCCAAATGATCAGCCGGGCCTTATACGAAAGCGGCTGCTCTCTAGGTGCAGCCGGCGCCGAATCCTCTTTCTTGCCGAGCCAGCGTTCCCACAGATGCGAAAGCCCCTGTGCAATATCCGTCGCGGAAAGAAAAATCGCGAGCCCAACGCTCAGTATGCATGTGCCCACGAGGTACTGAATGAGAGGATCGTGCATCTCGCGCGAATATAGACTGGAACTCCGCGAGGCGCAATCCTGACGAAACCTCGCCGGTCATTTTTCGCTAGTCAGTCGGGTGCAATTATGCTACCGTCCGAAAAGCGTTCAGGAGTACAGATCGGTAAAAAGGAACCGGGTGAGCAGGCAGTTCGCAAACCAAACACCGCCCCGGAGCGAACCTCCCGCAGAAGCGAGACCCCAGAACACCAAATTTCTAATCGCCACACCCTTGAAATTAGAATCGCCCGTAACTTACACAAAACAAAGGGTCGGCGATTTTCTAATCGCTACATTTCGCACCGTGTTCGCGTTCTGCATTATGCCGAGAATCGCTTCCCCCGCTTGCTTGATCCGTACTGGCAGCGACTTTTTCGAGGCGCCTATCCAATGAAACCAAAAGTTTTTTCCACTCATGGCTTGTTTCCGCCGGCGCGTACGCTGCTGGAAAAGAGTTTCGATGTGGATTACTGGTCGCGTGAAGAGCGTCCTCCGCGTGACGAACTCCTCCGCCGCGTGGCCGACAAAGATGCTCTAATCTGCTTGCTCACGGAAAAAGTGAATGACGAACTGCTCGATCGCGCTCCAAAGCTGCGTATCGCCGCGACAGTCTCCGTCGGCTACGACAATATCGACGTTCCCGCCTGCACGCGCCGAAAAATTATCGCCACACACACACCCGGTGTTCTGGACGACACAACGGCGGATTTCGCATTCGCATTGCTGATGGCCGTCGCGCGGCGCGTCGTCGAAGGCGACGCTTGGATGCGCACCGGCACCTGGCCCGGCTGGAATTTGGACCAATTGTGCGGCGGCGACATCTGGGGCAAGACTCTCGGCATCATCGGCTTTGGCCGCATCGGCAGAGCCGTAGCCAAGCGTGCGCAGGGTTTCGATATGCGAATTCTCTATAGCGACGCAAGGCGTGCCGCCCCAGAAGCCGAGCGCGATTTACACGCCGAATTTGTTTCTCTCGATCGCTTGCTCGCCGAATCCGATTTCATCAGCGTGCACGTCCCGCTCTTGCCCGAGACGCGCCATCTCATCAACGCGCAGACGCTCGCAAAAATGAAGCCCGGCGCGTATCTCATCAATACGTCGCGCGGACCCGTGGTGGACGAAGCTGCTCTCGCAGCTGCGCTCGAAGCAAAAACAATTCGCGGCGCGGCCCTCGATGTTTTTGAAAGCGAGCCAAAAGTACTGCCAGCGCTCGTGGGACGCAAAGATGTCGTCCTCACTCCACACATCGCCAGCGCTTCCGTCGAGACGCGTACGAAAATGGCCATGATGGCTGCGGAAAACGTGATTGCGCTTTTCGAGGGGCGCCGTCCGGCGAACGCGTTGAACCCCGAAGCGCTTGCCGCAGCGACTTAGCGAGGTAATGACCGCAAAAATCAACTTCGATGACCGACCGCAAAACGATCGCGCGCCAGATTTTCCTCTCCACTCTCGCCGGAATTGACATACCGGCCACACTCGCGCAAAAACTGAATCTTCACAATGGAGAAATTCAAGCCGGGGATGCGGTCGTCGACCTCCGCAAATATCGCGAGATTCTTGCAATCTCCATCGGCAAAGCCGCATTTGCCCTCGCGGATGGGCTCAATCGTGCGCTCGCGCCTGAATTTCATGTTCGTGGCGTACTTGCTGGGCCATCAAAACCGCCGTACAGGCTCGAGGGTTGGGAGGTTTTCGTCTCCGGCCACCCCGTGCCCAATGAAGAGAGTTTCCGTGCCGCACGTGCAATTCTCGAGCTGCTGAAAAAAACCGACGAACACACGCTCATTTTTTTTCTGCTCTCTGGCGGCGGCTCTTCTCTGTGCGAGCTGCCGCTTGATGAAGGGATTTCTCTGGACGACTTCGTGAAATTGCACCATGCGCTCGTGACGTGCGGCGCGCCCATCGAGGAAATCAACGCGATCCGCAAGCATCTCTCGGCCGTGAAAGGTGGACGTCTCGCTGCCGCGGCGCCACGCGCAATGAAACTCACGTTCGGCGTCACCGATGTACCCGAGGGCCAAGAGACAGCCCTCGCGTCTGGGCCCACGCTGCCCGACCCGACCACGATTGCCGATGCGGAACGCGTCGCGAAGCATTATCACTTGCTCGACAAGCTTCCATCCTCGTTGCGCACAAAATTCGAAAACCATGAGTTAGCGGAGACGCCGAAGGCAGGAGATGCCGCGTTCGCGCACGCTAAGTTCGAACTCCTATTAGGACGCCGCGACCTCTTTCACCATGCGCACATGGCTGCCGAAGCTGCGGGATACTTCACGGTGTGCGACAACTCTACGGATGGCTGGCCCGTCGGAAAAGCGACCGAGCATCTCCTTCGAGAATTGGAACACTTGATGCGGTCGCAGGCGGGCAAGCCGGTAGCGTTGATTTCCGATGGCGAAGTCAGCAGCCCGGTGACGGGGACAGGCCGTGGCGGGCGAAATTCAGCGTTTGTTTTGGAATGCGTGGAACGGATTGCGGGGCGCGAGATCGCTGTTCTCAGCGCCGGCACCGACGGCATCGACGGCAACAGCCCCGCCACCGGTGCGGTCGCAGACGGCGCGACACTCGAACGAGCACGAAATGCGAAATTGAATCCGCAGGAATTTTATCGAAACAGCGATGCCTTCACTTTTTTCGACCGGCTCGGCGACGCGATCATGACCGGTCCGACCGGAAATAATCTGCGCGATCTGCGCATTCTCCTCGCCGGATAGACTCGCTTCGCCGGCACATGGAATTTTATTCGTGCGACGTGAGCGGCCGTCGGCTACAGCAAGCTCTTCACCCAGCCGCCATCTACTGGAATCGAGCAGCCGTTGATGTAGCTGGCGCGTTCGGAAGCAAGAAACGCGACCATGGCGGCAAACTCTTCCGGTTTGCCGATACGGCCAAGCGGCACTTGCGTGCTCAAACGCTCCAGGATTTTTTCGCGATCCAGGCCGGCATTTTTGGCCTGAACACCGATGAGTTCATCGAGACGTTCCGTGAGCGTATATCCCGGGCAAATGCAATTCACAGTAATGCCGCTCGAGCCGAATTCATTCGCGAGCGTACGCATTAAGCCGGTGACGGCGGAACGTATGGAATTCGAGAGCAACAGATTGTCGATAGGCTGCTTGACGGAGACAGAGGTGATGGCAAGCAAGCGGCCCCAGCCGCGCATCTGCATCCGGGGAAGAACCTCGCGGGCAAAATAAACAGCGCTCATCAACGTGAGGTCCACCGCTGCTCGCCACTCATCGAGCGAGATATCGAGGAATTTTTTCGCTGGAGGGCCGCCGGCATTCGTGACACAAATGTCGACAGAGCCGAAGCGCTCTTCGACCGCCACGACAAAATCGCGGACGGCCTTCGGATTCGTGACATCGAGTTCGCGGTGAAAAACCTCGCGGCCGGTTGCCGTGCGAATAGACTCTGCGGCTTTCTTAAGATTCGCGGATGAACGTGCGCAAATAGCAACTTCCGCGCCTTCGCGCGCGAATGTTTCCGCCGCCGCGCGACCGAGTCCCTTGCTTGCTGCAGCTACGATGGCGACGCGTCCCTTTAAACCAAGATCCATAATTTCGCTCCTTATTCTTAGACGAGAAAACTGATTCGCGAGTTCATTTCTGGCCGCGCAGATAGGAGTCGGTCTTCTTGATCCAATCTTCGCGGGGCGGGCCGAAGATATCGATATCCACCGTATCCTCGAGCGCCACGGCCGAGTGTGGGACATTCGACGGAATCAAAAGCATTTCTCCGCTCCGAACAACCCGATCGCCATCGTCGAAGCTGAGTTTCAAAGCGCCAGAGAGAATCCAGGTAATCTGCTCGTTCACGTGCGAATGGCGTGGAACAATGGCTCCCTTCGCGAGAACGATTCGCGCGAGCATGGCTTTTTCGCCAAAAATCATCTGGCGTGAAATTTCGGCGCTGAGTTTTTCTGTTTCGACTTTCTCCCAGGATGTGATGTTCGGCATAGCAGCTCCCTTCGAAAAGTGAATCTGAAATCCTCCAATGAAAAAGGCGCGGCGTCAATGGGCGAGAAATGCCGAGCAGACGAAAGCGCGAGTCCAGTGAGGTGCGTTTGCGGAAGCATGGGCGACTCCATTAAGATGCGCGGCGAGCCTTTTGGATTCCAACTAGCTTCGCGTCGGCGAGGTCGTGGATGAATCTCTTTGCGTGGATTGCGGCGGTCATCTTTTTTCTGCAACTGCCCAACCCCCTTTTTTGGCTGGTCGTACATCCGCTTGCTCATTTTTGGCGAGGCCGCATGCGGACGGCGTACATCACGGCCGTTGGTGTGGCGTGGGGCGCCGTGACAGCGCTGCTGATTACATTTCACGGCGAAATTTTTCGTGGTGAAGTTCCCGGCAAAACCGAAATCGGAATTGGACTCCTCTTGATTGCTTTCGACCTGTGGCTTTTCGGAAAAGTGCACCGCGATCTGGGAACTTCGCGGCTGATCGGCAAGACAGAGATTTCCGGTGGCGGCGAAGTGGCGCGGACGGGAATCTATTCGTATATACGCCATCCTCGTTACGCAGGCATGATTGCGTCCGTAGCTGGAGCTTGCTTGTTGTCTGCGACACGCCTGACGTGGGATGTTGTGGTGGTGTGGTTGCTGCTCGTGGCAACCGTCATTGCGCTTGAAGAACGAGAGCTACGCGTGCGTTTCGGGACGGCCTACGAGGAATACTGCCAGCGCGTGCCGCGGTTTCTGCCGCTTCGATTACTAGCCAGGAGGAAATAACGTTGCGGGACCTTGCTCTGAAAACAAAAGCGGCTCCGGCCGAAACCGGAGCCGCCAGTAGCGAAGCAGCGGCGCGTGCTGCTTTCGCAAACTTACTCGTGCGAGAGATCCACCCACTGTACACGGCTGATTGTGGGGGGATTGAATGTTGCAGTATTCGCTGTCGGCGGCGAAACCTGCGTCGACGGGAAGAATGGAGGCGCCATACCATTGGCGTAGCGGCGATCGAAGAAGACGTTACGCGTGGTGGTGTTGATACTCTGAATGGTATTTTGAATTCTACCTCCGACGATGGTCAGCGTGTTGATCGCAGCGCCGGTATTGTCGAGCCCTCCGCTGCCACCGGCGGCAATCTCCGCAATGCTCGCGTCGACTTCAAGATTGCCTGAGTTCTGGAGGTCCAGGTTGACGTTACCACCCGCCGTAAATATGCCGAGCATCTGTCCCTGGTTGTTTGCGGGGATCAGAGTGTCGGCGGGCGTCGATCCAGTCGCCGTCAATGTGACCGGCTCTTCCTGATACGTGATATTGCCGGTTATGTTGACATCGCTTGCAGCTGTAACTGTGAGCGCCGTGCCATTTGCGACGGCAGCGCCTGAGCTCGGACCGGATAGCGAAGTAATCTCGCCATTCACATAGAGCATCGTGCCGTCGGCTTCGGTCGACGTTCCGGGGTCTTCCTGAGGAACGCCATTAATCACTGTGTTTGTGCTGCCGGAAGACATAGTGGTTGTGTCGGTCGTATCGTCGACAGTGACCTTCGTCGTCGTGCTGCCCTGTGTGATCGTGTAGACCTCAGTGGGATTGCCTGCTGAGTCCGTGCTCGCTGTGAGCACAACGCCGGCGTTACCCTGCACATAGATTCCGCCGCCCGTAAAACACGGCGCCGACAAACCCGACGGACATGACGAAGCACTCGTAGAGTAAGGCAAATATACCCCAGAGCTGGTACCGCCGGTCGGGTAAGCCGTACCGCTAATGTTCTTCACAGAGGCGTTCAATTGAGAATCCGTCACTGAAGTCGTCTGAGACCCGACGCCATTGAGAACGGCGTCTTCCTGGTTATAGGAGTTGGAAGGAAGAGGGAGCGCAGCTTGTCCCCACTGGTAACCTGCCTGAAATTGGGGTGCGATCGTTTGGCTTCCGTCCTTGTAACTGCCGCCAGTGGATTGGTAGCAGGTGCCAAAATCATATCCAGCGTCCGAGCCAGCGGAACCAACTTGGTCTGTGAAGATGTACGAACCGGAGGTGCCAAACGTCCAAGAGCCGTTTGTAAAGACCGGACCGGTAATTGTTCCGGGAACAAGATCGCTGCCGCTGCAAATGGCGTATGTGTCGATGAACATCCCCCAGGCCGCAAAGGATGTGGTTACGGGGCCGGTGGGCGCGAGGGACGTGTTAATGGTGATTTGCCCGGTCAGTTCAATCTTTGACTGTTCGCTGCCCGAGGATGAACCAGCGACGATCAGCGAATAGTTATAGACGTATGCCCAGTTCTGGCAGCCGCTCGTATTTGAGGTTGTGCACGTGCCTCCCGACGTGGGATTGGAGCCCTGAGGATAGCCGGGAGCCAGAGCCAAACTCGGAGATGCAGGGAGAGTTGCCGTCGCCGCAGAATTGACGATGTAGAATTTCTCGTTCCACGACTTGGCGGCGTTGCCAGTATCGATTGATGTATTCGAGCCGTATGTCGTCAAAAGCGCGCTCGTGGCCGCGGCAGCAACGGTAGACGGAATTGGCTGCACGCCTGGCGAGTAGGTGGAAGGCTCGCTAGCGACGATCTCGTTGGTCAAATACTGAACCGCGATATTGGCGCCGGAGTCCGCTGCGTAGAAGGAGCCGCGGTAATTCCGGTAGTAGCCATTGATCATGGAACCGGAGAATACGGTGAAGAACATGACCAAGCTGAGAGCGGCCATCAGCCCGAGAAGCAGCAGCGAGATGATCAGCGCGGCTCCACGCTCACGCTGACGCCGGAGGCGCGGGCTGCGAGAAATCGGATTGGCCTGGATGGTTTGCTGGAGTTTCATGGGGTTCACCTCAATTGTCGTTCATGCTCATGTTGCGCGGATTTACGACGATGGAGGTTCCCTGAATTTCATAAGGACCACCATCGAAGCCATTGCGAAATGTGACGAGCTTATCCGTCGAAGGAGTCGTACGCCCGATCAAGGAAACGCGAATCGAGCGAATCAGCGTGTAATCATAGGGATCGGACGTTCCCGCATTCGTATACTGCGAAGCGGTATAAATGTAGCTGCCGGTTGTCAAAGTGGCGCTGTTCCATAACGCGGCGCCGATCTTAAAACCGATAACTTGGTCGGCAACCTGGACGGGAGCGGAAACGCCGTCGCCAAAAGACTGGCTGATCAGAGTCGGATCGCTCGCGTTGGTTGTGGTGTCGACGCTATAAGTGACGCCGTTGAGTTTCACGGCCCAGTCATTGGTCGCATAAGAGGTGCCGAGCTTGGAGAACCAGTTTGACGTAATGCCCAGCGGATCGATGGCATTTGTTCCATTCGATGCCGTGGGCGTGAAAGTGAGTTGAACGTTGGTTCCCACGGCAGCTCCGTTCGCCGTCAGCACCACGGTATCAAGCTGCGATCCATCGTTCTTCACAAGGAGAATCTCGTCGCCCGTCAGGAAATAGGCGGCATCCTTGGCGGCAGTATCGCCTGTCGCAGGGGTAAGTGTCATTGTTCCCGACGTGGTACTGACCGTGGCTGCTGGGTTCAACGCAGGAACAGGGGCCGGCGCGGCCTTAACGATTGTCATGGTGTCAAAGCAAGCTGACGTATAGGTGTACGTTGCGGCGTTGTTGCATGCAGTCGAAGTCTGATTTGTGACTACGACGCCGAGAGGAGCATTGGGCATGTTCGAGCCGACAAATTCGCCCGTGCCTGCGTTGACCAAGCTCATTTGAATTTGAGAAATGGCGTTATTGAGGCCGATACTCATACCCGCCACGGAGATTTGCTGGTTGTAAACCGGCTCTTGATTCATGAAAAGCCCGAAAGCCGCCCCGGCAACGATCGTAAAGATGACCATGGCCACTAAGATTTCCAGAAGCGAGAAGCCCTTTGTGGCCCTTCCCGCTGGGTGAATAGCCTTGATATCAGTGGGCATTCTCATGGACGCACCATGCTCATCTGGAAGTTGACAGCGGGCCGAACGCTGGGATCAAGAGACGTCACAAGCACAGTGACGCGACGGACACCTGCCTCCGGCGTATTGGCCTCGATCAACCAGGTGCGCTCATAACTTGTCGGAACAACCGGCGCCGAGCCCTGAACGACAGAAGTGATGCTTCCATCGGCGGAGTGTGTGGTCACGGTATAGTCGGAGCCAGGTCCGCTAAGAATCTCAAGGAATGCGCCTGGGTTCGCTCCCGTTGTCAGGTCGCCGGTCGGCGACATCGAGATTGTGTCGTAGTATCCTGAAACCGCACTGGCAACCCCCAGTGCGCCACCGGCGGCAACGTGGGTATCCAGGGGAGGCCAGCGGCTGAGATCTTCAAGCTTCTCCGAAGCCAGCGTGGCGGCAATGCTCATGCCCTTTGACTCCGCGGTGAACGTCATCGAATTGCCCATCGCAACGGCGATGCCGATCAGGCCGGTTACAAGAATGCCGATGGAGATGATGACCTCGATCAAAGTGAAACCAGCGTTAGGCGTTTTTTGCTTATTGGACTTGGACACGGCCAACCCCCGAAACAGTGATTGTTTTCGTCATCCCTTCGTATGTCAGAGTAAAAACCATGGTGCCGACCGTTGCCGTGACGGTGCCATTCGGAAGGAACTCGAACGTCGTTGAAGCGTTCATCGTGAAGCCACTGTCTCCCGTAATGGGCACGGCGTTGCCGACGTTGGCGAAAGCTCCGGTGCTGCCGGGCTGGTCGGATATCTGATAAGCAAGAGTGGCCTTGTTAATTGCAATCTCGTAGGGATAGCCATTCATGATGGCGTGATAGCGTGTGTCGCTGATTGCTCCAGTGACCGAAGCGACCGCAGCATTCATGCGCATGAAATAGATCGTGCTCTGAATGATGGGGAGAGCTACGACGGTCATCGTTATGCCGATACCCATCGCTATCACAAGCTCTACCAAGCTGAATCCGCGCGCCGATTTCTTCAAATTCATCTTCTTCGTCCTGTCGATTCGATAGCCGTCCGCGCTGGGCCGGCCGCAATAGGTTAGAGTAAGAGCATTGCTGGTACCATATCTGAAAGACACTTAAACTCTTTGCATGCATATGATTAGGGGAGCAGACATGTTCACGACGATTCCAAGCGCGGATTTGCCGGGGTAAAATCGTAACTAAACGAATCGAAACGGTAATAGAGTGCAGGGCAGCAACTTAGGGCTGGGAAGAGGCCCGAGCGATGCTATTCTTGCGCCTCGGCTTGGCTGCGGAAGACTCATTCCTGGTAGCCGCGACCCGTAAAGCAACGACGGCATAGCAGTTTTGAGGTGGGGGATGTCCGTTATTGATGTTTTGTGCGGCCGACCGCTGCGCTCTTCCGAAGAGCGGGGTGAAAAACTCGGTGCTGCGGCGGGAATTTCTGTTTTCGGCCTTGATGCGCTCAGTTCCGCGGCGTACGGGCCCGAAGCGGCTCTAGCGCTGCTGGTTTCGCTCGGGGCATTGAGCGCAGTCTACATCGTTCCGATCACTGTCAGCATCATCATCCTGCTCTGGGTTGTTTACTTTTCCTATCGTCAAACGATTGAGGCATACCCGAATGGTGGCGGGTCCTACACCGTTGCGGGACAAAACTTAGGATCATTTGCCGGATTGCTCGCGGCGGCCGCGTTGATGATCGATTACGTTTTGACGGCAGCGGTGGGAATTTCTGCCGGGGTCGGCGCGCTGGTTTCCGCCGCACCATCGCTCGAGCCACATACAACGGGAATCTGCATTGCGATACTGATTGTGATAACGCTGGTCAACCTGCGCGGCGTGCGCGAAACCGGCGTCGCATTCATGATTCCCACGTGGCTTTTCGTCGCGACCCTCCTCATTACGCTGGCCATTGGAATCGTGAAGGCCTTCGCCGCAGGCGGGCATCCGACGCCTGTGGAAGCGCCTCCCGTTTTGCCGGCCGCAACGGGAGCTGTAGGTTTGTGGTTGCTACTGAAAGCATTTTCCAGCGGATGCACGGCGATGACGGGAGTAGAGGCGGTGAGCAATGGCGTCAAGGCGTTTCGTGAGCCGGTCACGAAGACGGCGCAGAAAACGCTGACGATTATCGTCGTAATCCTGGTGGCGATGCTCGCAGGCATTGCATTTTTGTCGCGCGTTTACCATATAGGTGCGACGAACCCCGGTCCTGGATATCAAAGTGTGTTGTCGCAACTCACTGCGGCTGTGGTCGGCCGTCATACGTTCTATTACATAACGATTGCGTCGATTCTTCTCGTGCTTTCGCTTTCCGCGAATACGGCATTCGCGGATTTCCCTCGTCTGAGCAGATTGCTGGCGCAGGACGGCTATCTTCCCGCCCCGCTGGCCGTGCAGGGGCGGCGACTTGTTTATACCTCCGGAATCATCGTTCTGGCTCTGCTTTGCGGAGCGCTGCTCATCCTTTTCGGCGGAGTGACGGATCGATTGATTCCGCTTTACGCCGTCGGGGCATTTCTTGCGTTTACGCTTTCGCAGGCCGGAATGGTGGTCCATTGGCGGCGCGCGGGTGGGAGAAAGTCGCGTGCGGCGATGTTCGTGAACCTCTTCGGAGCGATTTGCACCGGAGGGACGGTACTCGTCGTTGTCACGACGAAATTCGTCGAGGGCGCGTGGATCACTGTGCTGATGATTCCCTCCATCATCGCTCTCATGTACGGAATTCGGCGGCATTACGACGGCGTTACCGCAGAAATCGCGAACCCAGAGCCGCTGGTTCCGCGCGACCTTCGTGCGCCAATCGTCGTGATGCCCATGATTACCTGGAACAAGATTGTCCGCCAGGGACTGCAATTTGCGCTCAATCTCTCTTCTGAAATTCACGTTCTCCATGTGGACTGTGGGAACGAGCGGGAGATGGATGTGCGAAAGAGCTGGAGCGAGGACGTCGAGATGCCCATGAAAAACGCCGGCTTGCCTGCTCCGAAATTAACGGTCCTGAAGTCGCCTTATCGTTTTGTGATCAATCCGATCGTAGATTACGTGCTTGCCATTGAGTGCAAGGAACCGAAACAACAAATCGCGGTCATCATTCCAGAGCTCGTCCAAAAACATTGGTACCAATATTTCCTGCACAATCAGCGCGCGGAATGGCTCAAGGCAGCGCTGCTGCTGAAGGGCAACGAGAAAATTGTAATCATCAATGTCCCGTGGTACTTGAAATCTTGATGCGGGGACAGAATCAAGTGGTTGGGAAAATGGCGGAGAGGGTGGGATTTGAACCCACGGTAGGATTTCTCCTACACACGCTTTCCAAGCGTGCTCCTTAAGCCGCTCGGACACCTCTCCGTGGAAATTACTTCCTAAAAGCCTAGCAGATTGAGCCAAGAGCGGCAATCGAGCGGAAATCTGAATGGCGCGTCCGTTTGAACTTCGACTCTTTGTCTCACGATCAAGAAAATTCAAGCCATCTCACGACTGAAATTTGATGCCAAGAAATGTGGCAAAAAAATCCGAGGTTTCATTATACTTCTTGAGATCCTTTCACCGCTTCCGGGGTGGTGCAATTGGTAGCACATGGGCCTTTGGAGCCTAGAATCTTGGTTCGAGTCCAAGCCCCGGAGCCACTTCCCTTCGTCTATTCCATCGAAATTTCAAACCTGTGGATCATTAATCTGAAGTCTATTGGAGAAAAATCGCAGCGTGCTGAGAGGCAAGAAAAAGCCCCGAGCTCCATCGCTGAAGCTCAGGGCTGAGAGCACGCGCCGCGCTGACTACTAAGAATAAGCTCAGGCCGAGCTCGGTCGTCAACGCACCCCGGAAGCACCATCAGGTACCCGAAACACCCCAGGAAGCCTCATACCTCACTGCGATGGATATATGCACGCGTGTCTCCACTGCATGGAAACACGACGCGACATGAACTACGCGCAGAATATACAGCACTTAGGAAAAGTGTGTTGGTTGTCAAGAGAATGATATCAGAGGCGAAATATGGAAATGCACACGAGTTGTATGTGAATCTGTATTTTTGAATTGGTTCACTGGCGCGCCACACGAACTAACCGAAGTCATCCCGCAAGACAAATAGAAAAACCAATTTCAACCAGATGAGCGTCCACTTGGAGACACGGGACTACTGGCCGCAACCAACAAGCTTGTGTTATGCCCACTGAAAACATACTCTATCGCGCGACATGGACATGCAACCCATCGTATTGGGTGTGATTTGGTACTTGGCCTTCCTCTTTTCGACTGTCTGCCATGAGGGTGCTCATGGCTTGGCTGCCAAAATAGGAGGGGATCTCACGGCTTTTCACGGCGGACAGGTCACGCTTAATCCGATTCCGCACATGAAGCGCGAGCCATTCGGGACAATCGTGGTGCCAATCCTGTCATATATCTTCGCAGGCTGGATGATCGGCTGGGCCAGCGCGCCCTACGATCCAGTGTGGGCACAGCGATATCCGCGGCGGGCGGCGTGGATGGCGCTCGCTGGCCCGGCGGCAAATTTCGTCCTGATGATCGCCGCGGCGATAGGAATTCATATTGGAATGGCTATAGGAGCCTTTCGCGCTCCGGCAAGCGCTTCATTCACGCGGATCACAGAGGCTGTGGCAAAGGGCGGACCGGCAGAGCTTCTGGCAACCGTACTGAGCATACTTTTTGTGCTCAACCTTCTATTGGGAACATTTAACCTGCTGCCCGTCCCGCCTCTCGATGGGCACAATGGCATTACCGTTTTGTTTCCCGAGCCTCTTGCCGCACGCTTCACGAGGGGAACTTTTGCGGGCCTGGGCTTCGCGGGACTGCTGATTGCGTGGTTCGTTTACGACAAGGTATTTCCCATCATTTTCAAACTCGCCTTGAATCTTCTTTATCCCGGCGCACATTACGGATGAGCGGACTTACGACGGTGAATCGGCAAGTTCGATTTTGATTCAAAGCCGCGCAGCATGTTCTAATTTGCGACTCGCGCCTGCCAGTCAGAGATGAACAAAGACACATAACTTCTTGGAGAACAACACGGCTCCACTTGCACAGACTTTGGCCCTGTGCCTGCACTTCATCGCGCAGAGGTGGATGCGAATGGCTTTTGACGAAATGCATGAATCGCGCTCACGCGTTGAGGTTTCGGGATGGGACATGGCTGAAGAGTTCTTTGTGGAAAAAGGATTCCTGTCCGTCGGTGGGGATGGAGTCCAGAGAATCATGCTACAAACAGGGCTGCGCCTGGGCTCGTTCGTGTTCCTCCGTTGCATCGACGGAGTTTCGGCTTTCCGCAGCGTACCTGTGACATACCAGGTCGTGAGCATCAGCGAAAATTGGGCGCGCGCGGGCCGAGAATTCTCTCTTCGGCCGGTTCGTCCGCGGCAGGGGCAAACCGCGGAGTTCTCAGGCTATATATTCTCTGAGGCGATGCCGAACTGACGTGCTCCAAGGGCTGGCCAAGCGTTCCTTCTTGAAACCGCGAATCCTGAATTGAGATGATTATAGGCCTCTAAGCTTCAGCCAACCCATCTATTCCTCCCAAATGTCCGAGCGAACTTGTCATCGACTTTGAACGCGCACGCGCAAATTCTTCACTGACAACCAGATGACACAAACCGAAACACGCGGTACCTACAAACGCAGCCAATCGTTCCGGACGTGACGACCGATGCGTTCTGGCACTGGCCGTGCCTAAGGTCAGACGCATGGCTACAATCACAGAAAGACCAATCGTAAATATCGCTCGCCAGAACTTGCCCGTCTGCGTTGTCGACGACGAATCCGACTTGGCCGAAGTAACGGCGGCAAGGTTGGAACGTCTTGGCTTTCCGTCCGTGGGCACAACGAGCCCAAACGAGGCTTTGGCGCAGGTTCGCGCGGGAACGTGTCGTGTTGTGTTGGCGGACATGAGGATGCCGGTGATGGACGGGTTCGCCTTTCTCGAAAAATCTCTGCAACTGGATCCCAATGTGGCCGTGATTTTGATCACGGGTCACTACGCCATCGATTCCGCGATTGAAGCGATTAAGCGCGGCGCATACGACTTTCTCTGCAAGCCGCTGGAGCAAGAGCGCCTTGTGCGGGCGCTCGATGAGTTAGCTGAAGTTTTTACGCGGCGCTCCCAGGTGCGCGTGCTCGACGACCAATTGCTTTCGAACCTTGAGTTCGAAGGCATCGTGGGCCGCAGTCCAGCGATGCTGGAAATGCTGGATATGGCGCGCAAGGTCGCAAAACACTTCACGAATGTCCTTGTCAGTGGCCCGACGGGCTCAGGCAAAGAATTGGTGGCGCGCGCACTTCATCGCATGAGCCCGGTGGCGGCACAAAAGTTCGCGGTGTGCAACTGCTCGGCGATGGTGGACACGTTGCTGGAAAGCCAGCTCTTTGGCCACGTACGGGGCTCGTTCACCGGCGCCACAGACACGCGGCCCGGGCTTTTTGAATACGCTGACGGCGGTGCGGTTTTCCTCGACGAGGTCGGCGAAACGTCGCTGGCTATGCAGGCGAAGTTGCTGCGAGTGATTCAGAACCGCGAGATTCAGCGTGTTGGTTCGCCAGAAGTCAAGAAAGTGAATGTGAGAATTATTGCCGCGACGAACCGCGATCTGCGGAATGAAGTTCTCGCCGGCCGCTTCCGCGAAGATCTCTTTTATCGGTTGAGTTCGCTGGAAATCAAAGTCCCGGGGCTTTCTGAACGGCGAGAAGACATTCCGATCCTTGTCCGCTTCTTTCTGAAGAAATACAGCGAGGCATACAACAAAACTTTTGGCGGGCTTACGCGCCGGGCGCAGATTGTGCTGTTGCATCATGACTGGCCGGGAAACGTCCGAGAATTGGAGAATGCGATATCGAGCGCGGCGATCACCACCACGAATGAGTTTATCGACGTCGATGACCTGCCTGTCAATTTACGGAGAGCTACCGAGCGCACCTCGGGCGGCGAAGAGATATGGCGGCCTTTGCCGTTGCAGGAAGTTGACCGCATCCACATCAAGAGAGTCTTGGAAATGTGCTCGGGAAACCGTGTGCGCGCTTCGCAGATTCTCGGAATAGGAAGGACGAGTCTGTATCGTTTCTTGAAGCGCGAACAGCAGCATTCCAACGCCAAAGCCGTGCAGTGAGACCGATTCATGTTCCAAAATGGCACGAATGTCTCAAACGGCGGCACGGACGCTCGTGGATCGTCAGGAGATTGTGCCTCTTTCCACCAACTTAGCGCGTGAGGCCGTGGCCTTCCGATTGCCTCTATTTTGCCTGGAATCAAAGGAGCCATTATGCAAGGCGCAGTCAATTGGGAAGAACTGGGAATTCAGGCTAGCCAGGACCGCCGGCGCGAGCCCCGCTTGCCTTTGTCCGTGGCAATTGAGGTGAGCGGTCTCGATCTCGAGGGAAAATTCTTTTGCGAGCGAACACGAACCGTCGATGTGAGCGAGAGCGGATGCTCATTTCAATTGAAGAATGGCGTCGAGCGCGGCAGTATCGTGGCCATCCGAGTCAACAGGACGAGCACCAAGGATGAAGTCGCGAACAAGCGTCCTTTCCTTTATCAAGTTGCTCGAAGCGAAAAACAAGGCGAAGGCTGGGTTATCGGTGCTGCAAAACTGCAGCGCGAAAGCATATGGCTCGTCGTATTTCGCACTACTAACGAGCCGCAGCCGGACCACTAAGGTTCCGCATTGCCGCTGATCAGATAGCAATCAAATGCGATGCACCGGCGGACGCAGGTTGCTCTCCTGCGCCCTCGCAATAGCCGCTCTTACTTCATTCCGCTGCTATAAGCTGTGGTTTGTATCGCTGGCACCCAAACGGTATTGTCGAGACGCACGAGCATGCCGGTCTGCGCTGGGAGTTCCACGTCTTTGCCACGCTTTGTCGCAACGTATGCGGCGCTGCCGATCAGCCCGATCCCGAACCCTCGCACTACATGGCTAAAGACCGCGCCAACGAGAGAACCGCCTCCCGTGCCAATCGTGGCATCGAGAACATAGCCTTTCACGTCTCGTTTTTCTTCGACGGCCACACCCTCCACCTCCTTTAGGTCCTTGCGCAATTTGTTGCCCTGACTGGAATCTTTGTAAATCCCCAGAAGGCTCATGCGCGCGGGCAAAATGCGGCTGTCGACTTCAATCGAACTGAACGAAAGGCTCATCGAAGCGCCGCCGCGAAACAGAGCGAAGTGCTTTGGCCCCTCAACATCAGTGACCGTTCCGTGAATCTTGGCTCCTGCCGGGAGAATCAACTGGTTTCCGAGATAAACGGGCTCAGCAACAACGGCAATGAAAGGATCGCCATTGCGAGCAACGCTGGTGCTCAACCCGTTGAGCAGGGTCAGCTTGACTTGCGTGCCCTGCATGAGCTCTGTGGTCTGTGCGTAGACGGCTTTTGGCGTCAGGAGAAGCGCCAGAGAGAGAACCATTACAACCGAAAGTAACCGCTTCATTCTTTCCTCCCTGCTCAAGGCTTCGCTGCCTCAAGCTGCCCCGTTTCGTGGGGATGTCCGCTGGCGCCGCGGCCGGGCGAGGAGGAATTCGCCCTCAGAAAAGATACTAGAAACGGAGAAACTGGCTTGTGGAAATTCTGCGAGCACGTTCCAAAAAACAACTCACATGATGTGCGAGGCTTTCGCAGTCCAGAGGGGTATGCTAGACTCGCGACAGCGAACGAAAATTGTCGCGCGACGAGCGCAACGAGAAAATCGGTCGCCTATCGGTGGAACTTCGGGCTCTGTGCGACGATTCCCCGCAAACCCCGCCAGGCCCGGAAGGGAGCAACGGTAGCGGGCCAGTTTCGTGCGCCGCAGATCACCCGAAGTTCCTTCAACGCACGGACGAACGAAAAAACACATGGCCTATCAAGTCATCGCGCGCAAGTGGCGGCCGCAAACGTTTCGTGAAGTTGTCGGGCAGCGCCACGTCACGCAAACGCTGGAAAATGCGATCACGCAGAAGCGCCTCGCGCATGCATACATTTTTTGTGGAACCCGCGGCGTGGGAAAGACGACCACAGCGCGTATTCTGGCGAAGTGCTTGAATTGCGTGAAAGGCCCGACGGCCACTCCGTGCAATGAATGCGAAGCGTGCCGCGAAATCACCGCGGGCAGTTCGCTCGACGTGCTCGAAATTGACGCGGCATCCAATCGCGGCATCGATCAAATCCGGGAATTGCGCGAGATGGTGCGTTATGCCCCGGCTTCGGGACGCTACAAGGTAATTATCCTCGACGAGGCGCACCAACTCACTGACGAAGCCTCGAATGCACTGCTGAAGACCCTCGAAGAACCTCCAGAGAAGGTTGTTTTCATCCTGGCGACGACGCGGCCGGAAGATTTGGTCGACACGATCAAGTCGCGAGCGCAACTCTTTCAGTTCCGCTCGCTTACTTTTCAGGAGATCGCCGCGGCGCTTGAACATATCGTCAAAGAAGAAAAGCTGGAAATCGAGCCGGGAGCAATTGCCGTGCTCGCGCGCGCCGCGGAAGGAAGTTTGCGCGACGGGCTTTCGCTTCTCGAACAGGCGATTGCCTATTCGGGCGACAAGATTATGGATGCGCAGGTGCGCGAGTTGCTCGGAGTTGTCGCCGAGGAAGTGCTCGACGATCTGATTGTGGCAATCGCTGATCGCTCGGCTGAAAAGGCGCTGCAATTGGTGCAGCGGCTCCATGCAGAAGGACATAATTTGCAGCATTTCTGCCGGGAAGCCATCCGGCACATGCGCAATCTTCTCGTCGCGAAGGTGTCCGGAGCAGAATCGCCTTTGATCGCCGCTCCAACCGATGAACGGCCCCGGCTGGCGAGGCAATCGGAACAATTCAGCGAAGAAGACTTGACGCGTTTTTTTCAAATTCTCATCGCAACCGATGATGACTTGCGACGCAAACCCGACCCGCGCTTGCATCTCGAACTGGGATTGCTGCGCTTGGTGAATTCAGCGCGATTGGCCCCTCTGGAAGAAGTGATAGCCGAATTGCGCGGCGAAGGTCCTGCGAGGCCTTCGTCGGCATCGCGGCAAACCAGCGCCAGCAGCATCAAGACGAATGCGGCGGTGATGGCAGCGGGAACGACGCAGACTACTCCGCAGGCGATGGCGAGCACGGCCGCTCCGGAAAGAGCCGCGCCACTGCCCGCATCGGCGCCGCGCGTCATTGCTAAGACGGCAGAGAAACAGTTTAGTGGCTTAGCGACTGCGCAGCTTGAAGCAATTCAATCGGCGCTGCAAGACCAGCAGAAATTCCTGTGGTCCATGGTCGAACACGCAAGTCGATGGGAACTCGCTGGCGGAGAAATGAATTTGTATTTTCCGCCGGAGAGCCGCGCACTCGCCGAAATGTTGCAGGCGCGGGACCCTATGGAGAAGTTGCGCACCGTCTTGAGCACAGTGATGGGTCAACCGCTTCGAGTTTGTGTTAAACTCGATTCTGGCCGGAATAGCGCGCCGCGAGCATCGGAATTGCGAGCACGGTTTGAAGAAGATCCCATCGTTCGGGCGATGCTGGAGCGCTTCGGCGGAAAAATTTCAGAAGTGAAGCGGCGAAGCGAGGACTGAAATGGAAGTCAAAGCGCTGCAACAAATGATGACTCAGTTGTGGCAGATGCAGGAGAGCCTGGAGCAGAGACGCGGCCAGATTAGCGTCGAAGCGACGGCTGGCGGCGGAATGGTTTCCGTGAAAATGAACGGGCAGAAGCAGCTCACGGAAGTGAAAATTGAGCCCGGCGTTTTCGCCAGCAAAGACCAGGAAATGCTGCAGGATTTGCTGCTCGCCGCGGTCAATGAAGCCTCGCGCCGCGTGGACGAAGAACTGACCAAGCAGATGAAGGATATGACGGGAAACCTTTCGGCGCTCGGCGGCTTGCGTATCCCGGGGCTGTTCTAGAGCGCGGCCGGTTGCGCGCATTTTGTTTGCAGGCAGTTACATCTCGCGCGACATTTTCATCACGAAAACTTCCTTTTGAAACGGACTGCTGATGCCAGACTACGCTCCCTCAATCACACGCCTCATTGATGAATTAAAGCATCTGCCGGGAATCGGCCAGAAGACGGCGCAACGTCTGGCGTTCCATCTGCTGCGGGCGGATCGCGAGCAGGCGCTGGCTCTTTCCGATGCGATTCGCGAAGCCAAGGAAAAAATTCGCGAATGCTCCGTCTGCAATAACATCACAGATACGGACCCCTGCTATTTCTGCACGAGCGCCACACGAAACAGGAAAACAATCTGTGTGGTGGAAGATGCGCCGAATATTGCTGCCATCGAAAAAACACGGGAGTACAGCGGTATGTATCACGTTCTCGGAGGCGCGCTTTCGCCGCTGCAGGGTCGCGGGCCGGAACAGCTGAAGATCAAAAGCTTGATCGAGCGGCTGAAAGGCGGAGCGGTCGAGGAGATTATTATTGCGACGAATCCCACTGCCGAAGGCGAAGCGACAGCCGTCTATCTTTCGAAGCTAATCAAGCCACTCGGCGTTCGCGTGACGCGTATTGCTATGGGCATTCCGGTCGGCTCGGATTTGGAATACGCCGACGAAGTAACAATGGTCAAGGCGATGGAGGGCCGCCGCGAGCTTTAGCCCGCCATTGCGACCCTCTCTCGCACTCCCCACACGTTATTAGCGAAACTACTGCCCTGTTGACTCCAGCGCTGATGCCGCCGCGCTGATGGAGTCCGCTTCCTTCTGCAGAACCCCTGCCACGACGCCGATTTCCTCCGTCGCCTGCGACCAGTTCTTCTGTTCAATCGCTTCGCGGACCGCAGGAATCGTCTTCACTCCATAGCCGGTGTAAATTCCGGGAGCGTAGAGTTCGTGCTTGTACCACGGCCGCCCGGGCAGACCATCGGCGCTGAGCAAGCTGCGCTCGGCCACGATGAGTGCCTGATTGATGGAAGTGAGCTGAGCGCTCGCTACACTGCCGCTCTGTTGTGCTTTATGGAATGCAGCTTCGTAACGTTGCGAGCTGCTGCGCACATTGGCGATCGCCGTATCCATCGCAGAGAAATCGAGCGTAGGCTCTGGCTGCTCCGGCGATGGTGGAACGTAGGTCTTCGTCGGGTCAGCCGTCGCTGTGAAAACGCCTTCCTCAATTTCTTTGTTCTGCTCGTTGATCTGGTCGCTTTCTGTTTTTGCAAGCTTCTTGATCTCCGACTCGAACCGATCGAGAGCGGCAGAAAGCCCGTCGAAATCCACGGGAACCACGTCCGCATCCGCCAGGCGCATCACAGTCGTTCCTGCGACTTGCGCCAGTGTGCGGCCGTATTCCTCGGTCGGATCGCCGAAGTGTGAATACCAGTAATAGTCGTCGTAAATCGAATGGTAGATGCCGCCGCCATCTTCGCCCCCGAAACCATAGTTGATCGAGGAGATGCCAGCGTGGTCGATAAACGGCGAATAATCGGACCCTGATCCCAGGTCACCGAGAATCAGATTTCCATTCGACTCGAGGTCTTGGCGTTCCTTCGGATTTTCAGCGCGCAGTATGCGTGCGAAGCGCAGGCGCTTACCCACGGACATACTTTTCTCCGGATCCGGAATTTGGTCGGCAACGTTATTCACGAGCGTCTCGAGCGAGTGCGAGCCTTCCGCTGCCAGATAACCGCGGCCATTTGTATCGGAATTAATGTACGCGACCGCGTGGGCGGTCAACTCGTCGATGTGCTCCTCAACCCACTCCGTCGAGCCGAGCAAAGCCGGCTCTTCACCATCCCAAGCGCAATAAATAATCGTGCGCTTCGGGCGCCATCCCTGCTTGTAGAGTTCTCCCATCGCGCGCGCTTCCTCGAGCTCTGCTACCTGGCCCGCAATTGGATCTTCCGCGCCGTTGACCCAGCCGTCGTAGTGATTGCCGCGAATCACCCACTCGTCAGCGAATTGAGAGCCCGGAAGTCTGGCGATGACATCGTGGATCGGCTTGATGTCCCAGTTGAAAGCGAGCTTCAGGTGGACTTTCGCAGGACCTGGGCCCACGTGGTATGTGATTGGCAAAGCGCCGCGCCAAGCGGCCGGAGCGACAGGGCCACCAAGAGCTGCAAGCAAAGGTTCGGCGTCACCATAAGAAATTGGCTGGACAGGAATGCTCTCAATCGTCTTTGCGTCCTTAAGCGAGAGCCGCTTGGCATCTTTCGTCGCGCCGATGCCAGGCGTCAGAGGATCGCCCGGATAAATTTCCATCTTCATAACGCTGCCGCGCTGAACGCCATACTTTGGACGCCACGGACCCTTCGGATAAACGTCGCCTTGAGCGTAGCCATCATCTCGTGGATCGGAATAAATCAGGCAGCCAATCGCGCCGTGCTCCGCAGCGAGCTTCGGCTTGATTCCGCGCCAAGAATGGCCGTAGCGCGTGATGACAATCTTGCCTTTCACAGAAATACCCATGCGCGCAAGTTCTTCATAGTCTTCCGGCACGCCGTAATTCACATAGACGAGTGGCGCAGTGACATCGCCATCGGCAGAATAGGCGTTGTACGTCGGCAATTGTTCGCTGTGCTGAGA
>JASHRL010000323.1 GCA_030037355.1 Candidatus Acidiferrales bacterium
CCAGAAAGCCTCGAAACCAGCCCCGACCATAGAATTGGGGACCGCAGGGATAACCGCCGCCCATATTTCCGTTCGTCCGCTTAGGTTTGATTTCCTACCCAGAGCATGTGTGACTCCCGCGTCGCCTGCGAAAAGCAACGTCATCCCGCCGACAAGGAAGATCGCCAAACAAAGGACGTGGATTCGGCCGGGGCGACTTCTGATGACGTGGAGACCAGTGAGTAAAATCAATCCGCCACCCAGGATGAAGCAAGAGATGCACGTTGCGCAGTCGGCCATCCCGAAAAGCGCCAGGCAAAATGCAAGAAGGCTGCCCTGAGCCAGCAGGCGCCTACCCCGGTTGGGTTCATCCTTGTGAGTAATGAGCGAGCGTACATTCCATAGCGCGACCAGCGAAATCACGAATACGATCAAGCCCAAGGAGTTTTTATTCGTTGTAACGCCGGTGTTCATTTGCTCCCCGTCAGGCGTGTAACCCCTGCCGAGGTAACCGTAGTATTTGATAAAAAGAACGGAAATGGGTAACAGTAGGAAACCAAGCCAAGAGATCAAGCGCCTCAGCGCGGCAACTGGATGTCCGTCTGTAACGATGATAAGGACCATCGCAAGGTCACCAATCGCCTTAATCCACCTCTTGAATGCGATACCCGGGTAGTACGCCCAAGCAACGCTTACCAGGCAGTAGAAAAAGTAAATCAATATCGGCAAATTGGAAGTGAGGAACCCTCGCACCCGCTGCCTTCGCCGGATGAGAACGACTAAAGAGGCGGCCAAAAGTAAGCCGAATACGGCTGCGTCGAGGGGACTGCCATCCAATTGGACATTGCTTCCACTGGGTGGCGAAACGCCCAGCCAAACGGAGAGCGGCCTCGACCCAATTATCGAAAGGTAAATGATCGGCAGCCAGAGAGCGTTTGAAGTGTCGACGGAGCTGTCTCGATCAAGGTAAAAGAGCCCTGCGACTCCACACACACATATTAGGCTGGCGAGTGAAGGATTCATTCTAATTGGGCGAGTTTCGACGAATGCTACTTGCCAACTTCACTGTGCATCCAAAAAAAGCCGGTGTATAAGCTCCAAAGACAGGAGGCGGTGGATCTCCATCGTATAGTTGCGGTTTCCCTTCAGATGGTCGGAGACAATCCTTTCGACACCCTTGCGGTTCAAGTACGGCCGCGAGAGCGTTCGAGGGTCGAGCAGCATCTCCTGGACGTACTTCGCGAGAATGGTCCGGTACCACCACCGAAAGTGGAAGAGCTTGTGGCGGCCCATCCACAGGCGTTCCAAATGAACCGGCGCGAGCACGTGATCCACTTTGGAGAGCCACTGCGGCATCCCGTAATCGTAGGCGTACTCGGCCTTGAACGTGAATTCCAAGTAGCCACGGTTAATGGCTTCCGCGAGGCGGTTTGAACCGCCAAGCCCGCGGTCCGTGCGTAGCCGCGCAAGCTCCGGGTTCCCCTCGCGAATCAGCCGTAGTCGAACATCTTCTCCTTGATCATTCTTCGGCGCCCGAAATACCGTGCGCACGATATCGTTGTCCAAGTAAGGGGAACGGAGCGTGAGCTGCGATTGTTCCAGCATCAGCACGCCAAAATGGTAAGCGGCGGGCTGCCGAAACGCCACAACGCTCGTCCGATTCCCGCGGATTTGATCGCGATACGTATCACAGGCTTGTGAGACCTGTGAAAGAAATTCCTTTCGATAAAGTTCGGGCGAGGGCATCGCTGCTTTGAACATCACCGCTCTGCGGATGATCTCGCTGCCAAAAGTCCCTACCATTCGTACCGGAGCAATCTGGCGCGCCATTTGGTTGTTGTACAAATCGGCAGAGCGGCTCACATCGACACAGCCGTCTGTCAAATACAGCGTGCGCTCCGCGTAGTGAGGAAAATTTGCCAAACATTGGCCGTTGACCGTAACCACGTGGTAGGGCTGGCCGCAGCTTTGCGCGACACGTCTCGCCAGGTATACGTCCTGGTTTTCCCGGTACATACTGCCAAACGTATAGCAAGGAAGAGAACCAGCAGGAGCCTTACGCCAGGCCATGATAATTCGAGTGTCCAGGCCGCCTGTTAACGAAACACCTATTTTCTCGCGGCCGTTAAAGTAGCGCGGTAGCGCGCGAGTGAAAGCGTCGCGAAGATGGGTGTAATAGCTTTCAGAATCGAGCGGTGTTTGCTCCTCCCATTCACGCGGTTTAAAGTAGGTGGCTTTTTTCTTAAGTTCACTAGCTTCAAAAGTCCACGCTGAACTCGGCGGAAGGACGCCAATGCCCTTGAAGAGTGTGCGATTCTCTAAGACGCAGCCGCAGGCAACGTACTCGCCGAGGCCCTTTGGATCGGCATTGCGCAGTTCCGGCCGGACCGCCAAGATGGCTTTCGCTTCCGCGGCAAAATAGAACGCATCATGAGCCTGGTGAAAATAGACCCGCTGCAGTCCAAATCGGTCGTTAAACAGCGTTGCTGTGCCGCGAGAGCGATCGACAATTAAGCATTGAAAGCGCCCATTTAAGTTCTTGAAAAAGTTTGGGGCCTCTTCGTAGAGGTGGGCGAGATAAGAAGGGCCTTCGTCGTCGCAATCGTGGCCCCGCTCTCTGAGGCGGCGAGCAGCATCCGGTCCGGGATAATCTTCTCCGGCAAATACGAGAACAACGTCACCCCGTTCATTCGTCACGGGCATGTCGGCCGAGAATGAATTCTTACGCGCCGACCAACCCATGTATATTCCCATTGACTCATCGATCCACGCGCCGGTCACATAGAAAGGCTCGTGTCGAATGGCCTCAACCATGCGGAGAAGCTGTGGTTCGGCCCATTGGCGCGGCAACTTCGTGATAAGACCTACGATTCCTGGCATGGCTTGGCTCTGTTGACATCCTCGCTACGACGATGAGGATTTGGCATATCCGACCGTTCGAGATTGTTGTCTTCTATCGAGGCAGGAGGTGCGATGGTCGAGGTCGGACTGCTGCCTTTTGCCCGCGTCGCCCTGCAAGTCTCCAAGGCGGTGCTCCCGCGGTATCGCAGTCGTTTCAGCAAGCGATTGTTCAACCAACCCCAGTTGCTGGCGATTCTCTGTCTGATGCGTTACGAGGACTGGACTTTTCGCGAAGCCGAGGTCCGGCTGAGCGAGCACCGCGAATTGCGTCAGGCGCTGGGGCTGGCCCGCGTGCCAGATTTCACAACTCTGTATCGTTTCCTGCAGCGTCTGGACGACGTGACCATCGACCGAGCCGTGGGCGAGACGGT
>JASHRL010000324.1 GCA_030037355.1 Candidatus Acidiferrales bacterium
GAGACGGACGCGATGGTCGCGGAAATTTCGCGCGCGGCGCTCTTCGCATTGGTGATCGTGGTCGTAGTCATAGTTGTGGTCCTGGGTTTATTTTGGTTTGCGATTTCTATTGCCGCACAATGGTGAATCGCGTCAGGCGATAGCGACGTGCGGCGCACCGTGAAATGCGGGGCCAGTCTCGCCGAGCAGCGCATCGGCGCGCGAATCCCAATCGCGCTCGCGGAGCGCTTCTCTTCTCTCGAGTGCGGCGCGATGTTCCTGGCGCGGACGCGCGCGGGAGAACTCGACGGCGCGGACAATCGCTTCGCACGCGGCGGGCGAGAGCGGAACGAATTCTCCGCGCTGGCCCTGCAGCGTGAAGCAATGCTCAAATTCGCCGCGTCGCGGATACGGGCCGAGCGCGGGGATCAAGATACCGTCAGCACGCTCGATGGTCTGCTCGTACCACTGCTGCGGCGAACCGTAAGATTCCGGCGGCAGCCAGCGCTCGATGTGCCAGCGGTCGTGCGGGAAATATTTTGGGACTTCGCGCAGCTCGATGATTTCGCGCGTCACGTTGCCGTGCGCGTCCGCATCGGTCCACTTGCCGCCAATCCACGTAAGCCGCGACCATCCCCAGACGACGCGAAAATTCGGTTCGCCGAAACGGTTGAGTCCGCCCGCGTGCGCGAGGCGAAGCTCGAGCGATGCAGGCGCGTTGTGCGTTTCGCGAAGAATTTCGATCATGACAACGGATATTATTGTGGCTACTATACTGATGTGATATACACGTTCACACTCGGGTGCGTCTCGGAGAGTGCTGCCAGCGGGGGTACTGGACGTCGCCTGAGAAGCGTTGAGGGCTGGGAACAGCTCCAGGAGTTCGAGTCTCCCACTCTCCGTTCTGTCCTCAGCGCGGTCTTGCATTCAGCACGGGATCTTGCTAACATACAGATGCTTCTCAGGCGCGTCCAGTTAATGACGTGTTGAGTTTTGAGGGCGGTGACTCTCTTTTTAGAGAGGCCGCCCTTTTGTTTTGTGGCGCTTCCTTCTGCCCCGCGCCGGCGGCTTGACACTGCCGCGGAACTCGCATAGTATCCCCGCCCAGAAATTTCACCCTTCCCTTAGCACGGGGATTCAGACTCGACGGACATTGTGGAAACCTCCGCGGGACGCGGACATTCGAAACATTTGCACGGAGGAGTGCATGAAGCGACGCATCGTTGGAATTCTGGGAATGGCGGCCGCGCTGATCGCAGGAATTCTGTTTGCGCCGAAGCCGGCTGCGGCGCAGCAAGACTATTACACGTATGTCTCGTATTGGGCCGTTCCGAGAGCGCAATGGGCCGCGTTTGAGCAACAATTAGCGTCGGGCGATGCGATGCAGCAAAAGCTCGTCGCCGACGGGACGCTTGTCGCGTGGGGCAGCGACGAAATTCGCGTTCACCAGGAGGACGGCTGGACACATGAAACCTGGATGATGGCGAATAGCCGCGCGAATCTCCTGAAGGCGCTGGAAACAGAATGGTCCACGGCCACGAACGCCAATTACGTTTCGGCGACGAAGCACGTGGATTATTTCCTGTATACTCTGGCGCACGGCGGAAAGACGAGCTCAGGCGCAAGCGGATATATGCGCGTGGCGATTTATCAGGCCAAGCCGGGCAGCGACGAAGCGCTCTCCAATTTACTGCTGAAGCAGATCAAGCCGTTTCTCGATGACGCCATCGCGAAAGGCACGCTGCTGATGTACAACATCGACACCGAGGAAATTCACACCGACCCGATGGGCGCATACGACCTCGCGATGCTCTTTCCCGATGGCGCCGCGATGGACAGGTTCTACGCGGAATACGCCGCATACGGGAAAGCCCATCCGGAGATTGAGCAGACAACTATCAGCGCGACGGTCCTGGAAGCGCACCGCGATTCGTTGAGCCGCGTCGTGGAGTATCAGCATCAGTAGCGGCGTGAAGCGATTTGGCGAAGCGCAAATGTGAAAAAACGAGGGCGGCGCGTAGTTGCGGCATGCAGGAAAACGCCGCCCTTTTGTTCTTGATCAGTAGCCGGTCGGGATGGCGAGTGAATCGATGTACGCGCCGGAGCGCGGAGAATCGGTCCAGACCTGGAAACCGGTGACAAAGTAAAAGATGTACGCCGCGGAGATGCCGCCCGAGGCTCCATAAATCGGAAACACGGTTTGGCCGCCGACGTCGTAGAAATCGATATCCTGCATCACGGCGCGTCCCCAGTGCGAAAGATCAAGGAAATCAATGCGCGCCTGATTGGCGTTGATGGAAGACTTGATGGGCACGCCGGCCATGGTCAGCTCGCCGGTGAAGAGCAAGTCGAGATCGCTGGCGCGGCCGCCCGCTCCTTCCTTGATGATTTGCGAAATGGAAATGCCGAGCTGCTCCCAGGCGTTTTCCTGTTCGAGCGCGGTGTAGGCGATGAGCTTGCCGATTTGATTTGTGCCCAAGGCTTTGCGCACTTTGTTAATCGCGAGGCGAACCACGCCCGGAGTAATCGTCGCGTTGTTTCCGGCCACATGCGGCGTCGCGAGTTCGACAGGATACGTGGCGCGATTGAGGTTGAGCCACGTGCCGGTTGTTGCGTTGGTCTGATGATACGGCACGCCGAAAAGCGAAATGGGCTGCGCGCCGGTGAGGCCGTCGTGAACGATTAGATCGCCGGCGGCGACACCCGTGGGCAAATTGTCAATTTGAATGAACTTGTTGAACGGATCGACAAGCAAAATATTCGTCGTGGTGCTCGTGTTCACGTTGTAGTTGTTCGTGAGCGTCGGATCGTAAAACTGAATCGTCTGGTTGTAGTAAAAAAGCGCCGCGCCGGGAGGCGTGACCAGATTGATTTGTGCGCCGACGCCGGCGGGCAAGCCCGTGGTCACAATCGAACCGATTGTGCCGAGGACGCCGTTGCCGTTCGTCTGCATCACTTTGTCGAGGAAGCTGCGAAACTGTGCCATGCCGTTTTTCACTTCGCGCTTGGCGGCGTTTTCGATGGCCTTCTCCGGCGAATTCGTGCTGTACTCGACGAGCTTGGTGATTTCGACGGCGTTTCGGAAAAATACGGGCGTGACTTGCGCCACGTCGTAAGTCGTGCCGGAGCCGCGGCCCAGATCGCCGCCGTCGAGGTTGGCCAAACCAGCCTTGCCTCCGGGACGGATCTGCAATGGGAGGCGCATATTGCGGCTGGAGACTTTTTCGACGTCGCCGCGCTGCTGAATCATGGTGAGCAGGATGTCATCCCGCTCGTAGAGCAACGGGAGTTTGTCGCGAACTTTCTCGAGTTGCAATGCAACCGACTGCGCATTTTGCATTTGTGCCATTGAGTTGTTCTCCTAGGGATTGAAATTCAAAACGATGGTGCGGGGTTTCCAGTCAGGGTCGGTAAGAATGAACGACGCTTGTAAAATGGCGGCGATCTTGCGGAGCGCCGAATCCGGTGCTAATCTGCGTCTACTATGAAGCGAGCCGTCGTGGCGTCCCTTGCAACCTGTTTTTGCGTCGGCTTGCTTTCACTTGTCATCAATGCTTCGCAAATACCTACCGCCGTTGCAGCGGCCAAGAAGCCGGTCCAAAAAGAGAATGCGGTCGCGGTTCCGCAGGCAGGAAAGAACGGCTACACGAATCCTCGCTGCATACATTGTCCGCAACCGCAATACACCGACAAGGCGTTCCGCGAGAAAGTCGATGGCACGGTGACGCTCAGCATCGTCGTTCTTCCCGACGGGCGCGCCGATGACGTTCGCGTTGTCAAGAGCCTGGAGAATGGATTGGATCACGTCTCCATGGACACGGTTCGTAAAAAGTGGCGCTTTAAGCCAGCTCTCGGGCCCGACGGAAAACCGGCCGCCGTCCAGACGACGGTAGAAATTGATTTTCACCTTCTACACGAGGCCATAACCACCCAGTAAGCGGTTGCCGAAGTTCCCCGTAGAGCAAACCCCTGTCTTTTTCCAGATTCTTCCGCGGTGGTGCGGGGTCTTCAGTCAGGGTCAGTGAAACTTGGCCGCGTTCAGCCGCTGTTGCGGCGCGCGCGGAGCAATGCTACTCTGCGGCTAACTTCATGAAGCGAATGCTCACAATTTGCGCGGCGATGATTCTGTGCGCGGGCGCGCTTGTGTTCGTCTTACGCGTATCAGCGGCGGACGAAACGCCAGACCAGCTCATTGCCAAGGCGCGCAGTCTGGTCAGTTACAGTCTCGCCGGGCCGTTTGAGCTTCGCGCGAACCTGGAGATCGTGCAGCCGAATGGCAAAAAACAAAAAGGCACATACACGCTCGATTGGGCCGCGCTGGGTCGCTTCCGCGAAGAAATTCATTGGCCGGGATACGACGAGATCAAGATCGCCTCAGGCACGACGCTCTATCGCAAGCAGAGCACGGCCGACAGACCTCTGCGCGCATATCAGATTGACGCGCTGATGAATCAAGAGGTGGTGCTCGACGGACTTCAAAGCGCCCTGATTTCTTACGCGAAACTCAAAGCAGCGGCGGTTACGGCAGGCGACCAACCATGGCCTTCTCCAAAGGTCGTCACTATGGGATCCGGCTTCCTGTCGTATGAGAAGTGTGTCAGTGTGTCATGGGCAGAAGTTTGCGTTGACTCCGAACACGAATGGCCCTTCGAGGTCGTGCCTGCCAACCTTGGGAATAGCCCCTTAATCGAATATGCTGACTATCGTAAGTTCCGTGGCGGTTTTTATCCGTCGAACCGCAGGTTCATGGAGCGAGGTGCCACCATTATCCAAGCAGACGTGAAAAAGATGCGCTCGGTACGCGACTTTTCAGCCGATACATTCACGCCGCCACAAGATGCGCAGACGATAAGTTGGTGCCCAGGTGAAATCACGCCACAGCGTTTGCCACTTAAGCCGCTACTGCCGCTCTCTTGGGAAGACTTTCCAGATCCAGAGGTTTTCTCCGGAGTAGTTAATGCAAACGGCACGTTGGACAGAGCGGCGATCCTGGAATCAGGCGGGCCGAATGCCGACGCCGACCTGCGGAAATTCGCAAGCCAGATCCCTTTCTCGCCAGCAACCTGCGACGGCAAGCCGGTGCAATCGGAAGGCGTTTTCGCCCTAGACGCGGGAGACGTCCAAGGCGGACTAGGCAATATCCCCGACGCAGGCAAGAATGGCTACTCTATTGCTATGTGCGTTCGCTGTCCTGACCCGCGTTATTCGGACGAAGGGTTTAAGCATAGGGTCCAAGGTGCTGTCGTTCTTATGGTTGTAATCTCCGCGGACGGGAGGGCGCATGTCCTCACAGTGCAGCGGAGGCTCGGCTACGGCTTGGACCAGGAAGCAATCAATGCAGTTCAGAACATCTATCGGTTCAAGCCGGCGGTGGGGCCTGACGGCAAGCCCGCCGCCGTGCGAATGGAAATCGAAGTCGACTTTCGACT
>JASHRL010000325.1 GCA_030037355.1 Candidatus Acidiferrales bacterium
CGTATTCAACCTCACCTCTTTGATGAAAGGGAGATTACCGGCCAGTCGGGTCCTCCGGGCGCCCCGCCCAGTCTTCCGACATCAGACAAGTATACGGATTTTCGCCCTTGCGTCAAGTAGGATGCGAATTATTTTTTCCGCGTTTCCTCCTCATCCCCTGTGAATTCCACACTTGATGTGTAAAAGCCAAAATCCTAGGTGGCGAGATCAAGCTGTTACCACATTCTTGGCTTGTGGAACGCCCGAGTCCCATTGCAAAGGCAACCAAGTTTTCGCAGCCAGTCATCTACAGATATCACGACTCGCCTTCTGCAACACCAAGGCAAGCATGGCTGTCTCACTTGCAATTTGCAAGTAATCAAAGCGCTGTCAGGAAAAGTAGAACCCGAGAGGGCAGTGCCGAACTGCAATACGACACCGCCGCGTGAGCGGAAAGGAGAAATCATCATGGCAGGAACCACGATTTCGCGTCGAAACTTGCTGCAAACTGGAGGCTGCGCCCTGGCGGGCGGGGTCGCCTTGTTCCATGCGTCAAGGGCATTCGGAGAGAAAAAGCCAGGTTCAACAGTGGTGCCATCAAGCATGACAAAAGAGGAGATCATCCGGAAGTATTATTCGGCTTGGGAGAACAAGGACTGGAGCACAGTCGATAGTGTGCTCGCCGAAGACTTCACCTTCACCAGCCCCAACCATGACGACCACATCAGCAAGAGCACTTTCAAAACAAGATGCTGGCCGCAGACGGACTTTATCAAACATTTTGATTTGGAGAGCGTGATTGGAAATGGCGACGAGGTATTTGTCAAATATCTTTGCCATACGAAGGACGGCAAGTCATTTCAGAATGTAGAGGACTTCAAGTTCAAAGGCGGAAAGATCGAATCGATTCGATGCTATTTTGGCCAGGATTTAGGTTTTCCGTCAGCCGCGAGCCTCGGACACCGGTAAATCAGTAGAGTCGAAGTATAGTCTGATACCGGGCGAAAGAATGGGCGCGTCTGGAGCTGACGTCCTCTCGGATTCAGCCGAGCAATTCCTCGTGGTCCAAATTGCACGCCAGCGGCGTCATGGACTCGGAATCCTGCGGACGCGATCGCGTGCACGCAATCTGCAGCGGTCCATTCCAGTCCGGATTCGAGACGATCACGCGAATTGTCAGCGTGCCGTCGCTCTCCTCTTTGCAGAGCAGCAGAACCGAATCCCAGATTTTCTGCTGCCCGTTCTGTTCAATCATTTGGCCCACGGCTACAGCTAATCCGTTGGCGGGGAAGAGCACATCGTTTTGCAGCGTCTCGCACCGCGTCACAAAAAAGGGCCCCGGCGCGAGCGCGCGGCTTTTTGCATTCATGATCCGTACTTTGCCATCGCGTCCAACCCGCGCGTGTTTTTCGTCCTCTTTCCTGTCGCGAGGCGAGAAGTCTTCCGTTAAGCGTGAATCCATGGCAGCGGAGCCCCCGTTGTAAGTTTTTCTCTAGCCTAACTTTGTATGTGTTGTATGCATACAAGACATACGATGAAGCGCGAGATATTTCTTGTCAACAGAAATTCCCGCGTGCACCATGACCAAATGAAAACGAAGACGCAGCGGGATTTGAACGTCCCGGTGAGCTTCCGTATTCCGCTGCAGCAGTTGCACGAAATCGAAGAGGCCGTTCAAAAAGAGGCGCGGCGCCATCGCACCGACCTGCTCGAATTCGTTTGGAATTGGGCGTGGAGCGAATACAAGAAGGCCGGCTCGCTGCAAGCTTTGCTCGCCGGTACGCGCACGCGGCGCTATTCCCGGCGCGTATCCGAAGAACTGCAGGATGAGCTATACACGGCGCTGGGCGCCATCCTCGAGCGCGCCCCCAGCGCCGTCGTCGAGGACGTAGCCCGCACTCTCACTCAGCGCGCCGGCAAATACGGAATCGAAAAATGACCCTTCGCGCCTCTCGAATCTTCTAGCCCTTATTTCTCTTGAAAAACTCCACTTGCCGCAAACGCTTCACCGCCTCTTCCCGCGTCTTGTACGGCCCGCCCATATTGCGTCCCTTCGATGAAAGCACCTGATAGCCGCCCTTCACTTTCTTAATCATGGCGCCCTCCTATGTGCTCAGTCTGGCTCCCTCGGTAGTTCGATTTCAGTGACACACGTCACCCTGTCTTGATCGTTCGCGTGCTAGGCTATGCAAGGAACGAACCTGCTACACTGGGCATTTTCTTGAAGAGTCGGTGGATAAGAGTCGCTGGATTCGTCTAGTTTCGAGTCCTGGGCCTTGCAATCAATCGAGTGCCTGAGCGAACCTTATCCTTCACGATATGCCGCCTAAGCCTTTTAGAAACAGCCGTCGTCACAATCGCAGAATCGCAGTTCCGTGTATCCTAACTGTTTTACTTGTTCTGTCTGTGTTCCATGCGCCCGCGCTCGACGCACAGGCCAACACCGGCGAATTGCGACTAAAGATTACGGACGCGTCAGGGCTTGATGTCAAAGTCGCAGTCAGGATACAGAATGAAGCTAGCCAGTACGATAACACTCTGGAGACCGACGATTCCGGCCAGTTGGATGTCAAACGCCTCTCCTTCGGTACTTATCAGGTGCAAATCCAACAGCCGGGACTGGCTCCCTATTCGCAGGCCGTAGATGTGGTTTCGCAGTTGCCCGTCAACATCAATATCTCGCTCAAAGTCGCTTCCATCAATACGCGGGTCACTGTCACCGCCAATAACACGCTCATTGACCCCGATCAGGCTGGTTCAGTGAATCAAATCGGCTCCTCAACCATCGAGAACCGCCTTTCCTCGCTTCCCGGCCGTTCCATACAAGACTTGGTGAATTCCCAACCGGGCTGGCTGTATGAAGGCAATGCTGTTCTCCATCCGCGCGGATCCGAGTATCAGACACAATTCGTCGTGGATGGAATTCCTCTTACCGACAACCGTTCGCCGAGCTTTGGACCCGAGCTAGAAGCCGATGATGTGGACTCGATATCGATCTATACCGCAGGTATTCCCGCAGAGTATGGGCGAAAGATGGGAGGAGTGGTCGAGATCAACACCATGCAGGACGCCACGCCGGGCTTTCACGGAGAGGTCGTGCTTTCCGGCGGCAGCTACGATACATCTGGCGCGTTTTTCAAGGGCCAGTATGTTTGGGGCAAGAATATTTTTGATGTAAGCGGGAGCGGCGACGCGACTTCCCATTATCTCAATCCCGTGGTCACGCAGAATTACACGAACCGGGGCACTGTAGGCGATTTCTCGGTCAATTATGAACGCGATTTGACGCCCAATGACCGGCTAACGATGAGCGTCCGGCACGAGCTCTCGCGCTATCAACTTCCCAACGAGGATATCCAGGAAGCTGCGGGCCAACTTCAGACTGCGGACAATTTCGAGACTATGGGAATCATTTCCTACCAGCACACGTTTTCGCCTCATGCTGTCGCGAACTTCAGCGGAATGGTGCGTGACAACGCGAATGATTTTGATTCCAACGCAAACTCAACGCCGATTCTCATTACCCAACACAATTGGTTCCGCGAAGGATATTTCAAGGGCACTGCGACAATCGATCATGGAAGACACGAGATAAAGGC
>JASHRL010000326.1 GCA_030037355.1 Candidatus Acidiferrales bacterium
AACAACCATGGCCATTTCGGGTATGGCAGTGTGTACATCCACGTCGATGGCACGGCGCGCGCCAGCATGTAGCGCCCAAATTCCAGAACGATGCATGTTCCCAGAGACACCATCGCCCAGTTGATTTGGCCGTGGCGAGCCAACCGCCAAAGCGATTTCGGAATATTCAGGAAAAGGAACGGCCCGAAATGCCAGACATCTTCTTTATTCGGCATGAAGTGTCGAATCGATCCCGCAATTAATCCGACCAAAGCTGCGAGCGGCGTCGAAAGCCATTCGTGATTTCCAAACGCCGGTAGACTGAGCAGTGAACCTCCCAGCAATCCAACGATTCGTCCGCCGAGCAAGCCCAGCAAAAACGAGCCGGACAGCGTCAAATCGAAAAATCGGTAGCCCACCATACGCAGAACGACGCCCAGCGCGAGCGGCGGTGTCAAAAAAAGCAGCAGCAAGACTTTCTGGTCTGAATCGCGCGTCTCCGTGAATAGCACGCGTCGAAATCGCGCGAACCGCACCAGCAGTGCCGCCAGCGATGCCGAGAAGCCGACCTTCAGCACCAGTGTAAAAAGCAGGTCTTTTCCTGAGGCGAGTACATCCATGGTCGTCTGTGCTCAACTTAGCCAATCCGGGAAGGGAAGTAAAGCGCGCAACGTAAACGACCGGCCTCGCTGCTCGTTCTTCTGGTTCGCTTCGCTCTATGCCCTCAGGTCAACGGGAAGCGTTGCATGAAACCTCTCAGCCCGTCGTCATCCGGCCGTGATGCCGCCGTCGAGCGGTATCGCAACTCCTGTCAGCCATGAAGATTCGTCCGACGCAAGGAAGAGAGAGAGTTGTGCCACGTCCTCGGGGCGTCCGATCCGTCCGATGGGAATCTGCGATTCGCGGAATTTGCGATATGCGGCCGGGTCGGGCATTCGCTCCCAAGCGCCGCGCGCCAATTCCGTTTCGACCAGCGCCGGACAGATGCAATTTACGCGGATATTTTCGTGCGCGTGGTCCAGTGCCATCGCTTTTGTAAGCATCGTGACGCCGCCTTTGGATGCCGCGTAGGCTGCGCGCTGTGGCAGGCCAACGAGCCCCAAATACGAGCCGATATTGACAATCGAGCCGCCGCTGGCTCGCCGCAATACTGGCACCGCAGCGCGCGAAACAAGAAATGTGCCGGTGAGGTTTGTGGAAATCACGCGATTCCAGTCTTCGTCGGATGTTTCTTCAGCCGAACCCACGTGCACCGCCCCAGCATTGTTGACGACAATGTTCAGCTTGCCGAAACGCTTCTCGGTCTCCTGCAACGCCTGTTCCACTGACGTTCGGCTCGTGATGTCGCACTCGATCGCCAGAGCCTCTCCGCCCGAAGCACGAATCTCTTTCGCCGTGGCATCCAAACGCTCACGACGTCGAGCCGCAATCGCAACCTTCGCTCCCTCTGCCGCAAAAAGCGTCGCGCAGGCGCGGCCTATACCCGTCCCACCGCCGGTGATGAATGCTGCCTTTCCCGTAAGTCGTTGCATCGCAGGCATGCCCTCTTGCGTCTAATGGAGAACTAGACGGAAGTATGCGAATCTAGCACCGCCAGTTGAACGCGCGCAAGGACGCAGGAATTTTTCATGAAAATTGGCATCACATGTTATCCGACGTACGGCGGCTCGGGTGTCGTTGCCACGGAACTTGGCATGGAGCTCGCCGCGCGCGGGCATGAGATTCACTTCATCGCCTACGCCATGCCCACGCGCCTGAACCTATCGAACGATCATATTTTCTTCCACGAAGTTGAAGTAACAACGTACCCTTTGTTCGACCATCCGCCCTATACGTTGGCGCTGGCGGTAAAGATGGTTGAGGTCGCGGAATCAGCCTCACTCGATCTGTTGCATGTTCACTACGCAATCCCGCATTCCGTGAGCGCTCTTCTCGCGCGCTCCATGATGGCCCCCCGGCGCCTGCCGTTCATCACTACGCTGCATGGCACGGATATCACGCTCGTCGGCAGTGACCGCAGCTATCTCCCCGTGACCCGCTTTTCGATCGAACAGAGCGATGGCGTGACTGCCATTTCGAATTATCTTCGCGAAGAAACGATCCGCGAATTCGACATTCATCGCCCGATTGAAGTCATTCGCAATTTCGTCAACTGCGATTTGTATTGCCGCCCGAAGGATCAGCGCCGGCGCAGCGAATGGGCTCCGAATGGCGAGCCGATTCTCATGCATCTGTCGAATTTTCGCCCGGTGAAACGCGTCTCCGATGCTGTCGAGATTTTTGCTTTGGTCCGCGAAAAAATGTCCGCGAAGCTCGTTCTCATCGGCGATGGCCCGGACCACGGCGCCGTCGAGCATTTGGTTCGCCAGAAAAAACTCGGTTGCGACGTTTTCTTCCTCGGAAAGCAGGGGCGCGTCCAGGATCTTCTCGGCCTTGCGGACTTGTTCCTTTTGCCATCAGACCTCGAGTCATTTGGTCTCGCGGCCCTCGAGGCCATGGCGTGCGAAGTTCCCGTCATCGCCACAAATGTAGGCGGCGTGCCCGAGGTCGTCACGCACGGCGTGGATGGTTATCTGGTCGCTCCGCGAGACGTGGCTGCGGCTGCGAAATACGCAATCCAAATTCTCTCGCGTGCCGATCGAGGCCGCGAAATGGGCCAGCAGGCCCGCATTGATGCGCGTAAGAAATTCTGCTCGAATGATGTCATTCCACTCTATGAAGCCTATTACCGCAAGGTTCTGGAAAACTCAGCAGCCGCGAGCGCCTGATCCCGCGCTAAGCGGATCCCGTACGGCTCATTTCCTGATGGAAATCTCGGCTAGCGTGCTGCTTCTGATTGCAGCGAATCAACCACACAATTGATGTCCGCCTGAAGAATTGTCCCTGGCCCCGCTTTCGAAGTAATCAGCAGCTTGTATTGCCGCTTGTGGTTGTCGAAGAGTTGCTCCACGACGACTCGGTCGCGCGAAGGATCTCCGAACTGCAATCCGCGCATAGTTTGAGTCTGGATCGCGAAAATCGCGCTCGCTCCGTAGGCGCCAAATCCCAGTTTCCACTGCAGAAGTGTGCTATCCCGAATCACATTCGCTCGTGACATGAACGGCGTCACTTCGGAGGGCGACGCACCATAAACGGCCGTGTAGAGATCGTAATCCGAAGGGAAAAGCGGGTCGCCGAAGACAGCCTTGTACCGGTCCAGGAGCTGCGGGTCGCCGTCCTCAATGCCTTCGACGATGTTCTTTTGTGTATCCGGATCGAAAAAAATGAGAAAGGGGCCCTGCTTGAAATCAAATTCCGTATTGCCCGCATTCTGCCGTTGTGCGGCGGCGCCCTTCCACGGCGCCGCAAAGCTCATGCCGTAGGCGGAGAGGTTTGTTTCTTGAGCCGTAGACACCGCGGTTGATGGCATTGCCTGCGGCGTGAGATTCAAATACGGGTTCGCCGAAGCCCAGCGCCGAACTTCGACACAAGTGAGCGCCTGCAGGCCATAGGAGAGCGCAAATATGCCGACGGCCACGCACACAACTGCAAGAATAATGGTCGTGCGCGCGGATTCTGATTTTTCGGCCATTGGGCTGGCAACGCGAATCTAACAGGCCTGCTGCGGAAGAGCAAATGCCAAACTCGTCCGGCCCGCCATCATTCGGCAGGCCGAGCTTGAGTCTGGCACGCAAACATCAATATGAGGAATCTGGCCGTGGCAAGCTAATTTCCGTCGTGTCCGTTCCCGTTGCCGTTCCCATTTCCTCCGTGGGCCGCTTCTTCGCCTTCTTTGAAGATGTATTTGATCGAGTGCTTATAGACAAGCAGATTAGGACTCCCGAAGCGCGTCAGCTTGATGCAGTCGCGATCGTACCACTCCACAGTCCCGTGAAGTTGTTCGCCGTCGGTAAGTGTAACTGTCACCGGCGTGTGCGCCTGCATTTGTTTCACGTAGTAGAAGCTTTCCGCGTGAGTTTGCTCTGGAGGAGCTGGTTTTTTTCGTTGTCCAGGTCCCGACCCGTCATGTCCACCACGAGCCGGATACTGGTCCTTTACTTCGGTCAAGGAGGGACGGAATAGCTTGCGGTTCACGATAAGTACTCCTTCGTTTTCCATAATGTCTATAAGACTGCGCGGAGCGTGATTGGGTTTCGATTAATTTTGAAAAAGTTAAAATGTTTACGAAACGTCTGTTTACCTCGTACCTAACGCTACCGCCACAGAGTCGAGGCCTAATTGCCGTCCCACGTTGCGCCGCAGGCGGCTTTCCAGCCGGTCCAGACTTTCTGTGGCTCGCGCAATCCATGCATCGTCCACAACGCTGGCCATGGCCTGCAACTCGCGCCGCAAATCCGGATTGCGCGGGACAAAGCCCTTTGGGCTGTGCGAAAGCTCAAGGAGGTCTGCTAATAAACTGTAAAACATGCCGAGCAGGTTTTCAAACGATTCCGATTCGTTTTTCGCCAGCCTCGCCGTGGCCGCAAAGATTGCGCGATAGGATTTTCCGCCCGCGGCATCCCCGATCAGCCGCAATATTTCGCCTCGAATCCGCGCTGATTCCGCCAGATCCACTCCCAATGCCGCTCCCGGATTCCCATCGGCGAGCTGCGCGGCGAGCTTTCTGTCTGCCGCCTTCCAGTCTGTTCGCTCTTTGAGGAATTCTTCGATTTTCTCCGCTGCAGCTGGGGCAAACCAGAACGTCAGGCAGCGCGAGCGAATCGTCGGCAGCAGAGCGTCGGCCCTCGACGCGAGAAGAATCAGCGTGGCGCTTTCCGGGGGCTCTTCAAGAATTTTCAGGAAGACGTCCGCATCCGTCCAGCGCATGGTGTCCGCGCCATCAAGAATAAAAATTCGTCGCTTCCGCTGGGGATGAAAATACGCTGCGCGCTGCACGGCGCGAAGCTGTCCCACGCGAATCATTGGCCGCGCCACGGGATTCTTCCGCCGTACGGGATCAGGGACAATCGCCCATACATCCGGATGAGTTTCCAGAATCAGCGGCATGCGTTCGACCGCCGCTGTATCCGGCGATTCGCCGCGCTCTATAAGTCCGCGCTCGATCAGCGCCGCAGGATCGGACAAATTGGCAATTTGCTTGCACGTCGAGCATTCCCCGCAGAAATCGTCGCGTAGCTTTTCACAATTTGCAGCCTGCGCGAACATCCGCGCCAGTGTAAATTTCCCAACTCCCCTCGGCCCAACGAAAAGAAGCGCGCTCGGAACGCGCTCGCGTCTCAGCATCGCCTGTAGCGCCGTGACGATTCTTTCGTTCCCCAGAAACTCGCCGAAACCCATCAAAACTCCTCGGAATCGCGCAGGCCGGCCAGGATTCGCGCATCCAGAACATTGAGAACGCGCCGGTGGATCATCTCCGGCGACAGCAACTCGCGTCCCCGTTCCGCACATTCCACAACGCTCCAGTTACGTCTCTTTGCAAGCCGGTCGTAAACGTGTGCAGCTGCTTTCAAGTGACCAAGGCTCGCTTCATGCAAATCGCGGCGGCGCTTCGTGTATCGCCGAGCACTTTTTTCCCCGACGAGCCGTTGCGCTTCCACGCTCGGAACTCGCAAATAAATCACCAGATCCTCTCGCGGCAGTCCGTAGATTTCATATTCAAGCTGTTCGAGCCATCGCAAAAAGCCTGCTATTTTCCCGCCTCGCACGCGCGCGCCTTGGTGCGCCAGATTCGATCCAACATAACGATCCGTGAGGATCATTTTTCCTTGAGCAAGGTGCTCTTCGAGCAGCTGCTTGTGTTCGAGCCGGTCACCGGCATAAAGCAGCGCCGAAAAATGCGGGTCCACTTCCGTCAGCGTGCCGAATTCACCGTTCAAATATCGCGCCGCCATCCGGCCAAAAAATCCTTCGTAGCGCGGAAAGCTCATCTTGACGTGTTCGATCCCGCGCTGCTGCAAAGCGCGCGAGAGCAGATCGATCTGCGTGCGTTTGCCGGAACCGTCGATTCCTTCGAGCGCGACGAATTTGCCGCGGGTTGCCATCGGAGTGCCGCCCAGTCTAACACATTCGACAACTCGGCCAGATTTGCTGATGGTCGCGAAAATGTGCGCGTTTTGCTCATGCTAGAATGCCCCATGCCTCGGACGAATTCTTCCATCGCCTCCAATATCGAGCGTATCCGCGAACGCATGGCGCGCGCCGCGGCGCGTTCCGATCGCCGGCCGGAGGAGGTGGTGCTCGTTGCGGCGTCGAAAACGCAGCCCGCGGAGGCGATTCGGGAAGCCTATGAGGGGGGAGTGCGCGCGTTCGGCGAAAATCGCGTGCAGGAGTGGGAAGGGAAGCAGCCGGCGCTCGTGGATTTGAAGCCGAGCTGGCATCTGATCGGCCATCTGCAGAGCAATAAGGCGCGGAGAGCCTCGCGGCTCTTCGACTGGATCGACTCAGTCAGCGACGCCGCGCTTGCGCTCAAGCTCGACGATGCCGCGGGCGAAACCAACGAATGGCTCGCCGTGCTCATCGAAGTCCAGCTCGATCCCGCGGAAACGAAATCCGGGGTCTCGCAGACCGGCTTGCCCGCCCTCGCGGAGGCGATTGTTCAGATGCCCCATCTTCAGCTTCGCGGCCTGATGACGATCCCTCCGTTTTGCGAAGATCCTCGCGACGTTCGGCCGTACTTTCGCCGCCTTCGCCGTTTGCGCGACGATCTGGAAAAGCACCTCGGCCGCTCGTTCCCCGAGCTTTCCATGGGCATGAGCCACGATTTCGAAATCGCCATCGAGGAAGGAGCCACGCAAGTCCGCATCGGCACGGCGATTTTCGGCGAGCGCAAAGCGGAATGATCGAGGTCGCTTCGCGCGAAGGTGCTGTGACTTTTGCGGTACGCGTCGTTCCGCGAGCCAGCTGCAACGCA
>JASHRL010000327.1 GCA_030037355.1 Candidatus Acidiferrales bacterium
GACATTTGCTCTTCGGCTGCGGCATTCGGCCACGCAGCAGAAGCTTCGGGAAAGGCTTCGAGGGAAATGGATTGCGCCTTCGCTGCTTGCGGCAGCCGATGCCACAATTCTTCGGTCACAAACGGCATGAACGGATGCAGCAGCCGCAGAGCATATTCGAATGTGGCGAAGAGATTCCGCCATGTGGCCATCGCCTCTTCGCGATCCTCAGCGGCAAGCTGCGGCTTCAGCCATTCGATATACCAGTCGCAGAAGTCGCCCCAAAAAAAGTGGTAGACGACATGCGCGGCTTCATGGAAGCGAAAGTTTTCAAGCGCGTCATTCACCTGAGCTGTCGTCACCGCCAGTCTTGAAAATATCCATTGATGAGCGAGCGCATTCTGCGTCGGGTAGGGCGCCTTCGCACGAATTTCTGGCGCGGCCAGCTCCTCGGCTGTTACGCCCATCGCTTCGATTTTCTCCAGGTTGAAGAACAAAAACCGCGCGGCGTTCCAAATCTTGTTCGCGAACGCGCGATAGCCCAGAATGCGCTCCTCGCTGAGCGCAATGTCCGTTCCCGGTGCAGCCATCACCGCCAGAGCAAAGCGCAGCGCGTCGGTGCCGTGCTTCTCGATGATTTCAAGCGGATCGACGACGTTGCCGCGCGTTTTCGACATCTTCATCCCATGCGGGTCGCGCACGAGCGCGTGCAGATAAAGCTCGCGGAAGGGAATCCGTTCTTCCATTGTCGGCCGCGGCATCAGATGCAAAGCAAGCATGACCATGCGCGCATCCCAGAAGAACAAAATATCGTAGCCGCTGATGAGCAGGCTTGTCGGATAGAACGTGCGCAGGTCTTCCGTGTCGTCCGGCCAGCCGAGTGTCGACATCGGCCACAGGCCGGAGCTAAACCACGTGTCGAGCACATCGGGGTCTTGCGTCAGCTTCGAACTGCCGCACTTGGCGCATTTTTGCGGAAGACTGGCGATTTGCGCGTGCCCGTTGACGACTTCCACGCGAGAATCGCTCGCCGGCGTCATCGCCCCGCAATTGCCGCAATGCCAAATGGGAATGCGGTGCCCCCACCAAAGCTGGCGTGAAATGCACCAATCGCGGATGTTCGTGAGCCAGTCGAGAAAAATTTTCTTCTGATTATCCGGAACAATAGATAGCACGCCCTGCTGCACGGATTGAACCGCCGGCTCGGCGAGCGGCTTCATCTTGCAAAACCATTGCATCGAAAGGCGCGGCTCGATGATCGTCTTGCAGCGGTCGCAAATGCCGACGGACAGTTGATGATTCGCAACGCGTTCCAGCAAGCCCTGCGCTTTTAAGTCTTCGACAATTTTCTCCCGCGCCGCGAAGCGATCCATTCCAGCGTAAGGTCCCGCAGCCGCATTCATGTGCCCGTCAGGCGTCATCACGTCGATTTCCGCGAGCTTGTGCCGTTGTCCCAGCGCGAAATCGTTCGGATCGTGCGCCGGCGTGACCTTCACCGCGCCGGTGCCGAACTCGCGATCGACGAACTCATCCGCGACGACGGGGATCTCTCGGTTCATCAATGGCAAAATGACCTTCTTGCCGATTAGCTTTTTGTATCGCTCGTCTTCGGGATGCACGGCAATCGCCGTGTCGCCGAGCATCGTCTCCGGACGCGTCGTGGCAACGGTTATAAATTCATCCGATCCCGCAACCGGATAACGGATGTACCAGAGCTTTCCTTCGCGCGCCTCGTGGACCGTTTCCAGGTCGCTCAATGCCGTCTGGCAACGCGGGCACCAATTAACCATGTAGCGTCCGCGATAAATCAGACCTTCGTGATACAGCCGGAGAAACGCCTCCATCACCGCGCGATAGAGCGGAGGATCAAGCGTAAAGCGCTCGCGCGTCCAATCGCACGAAACGCCCAGACGGATCATTTGTTTCTTGATGTTGCCGCCGCTTTCCGCTTTCCATTGCCATACGCGCCGCTCGAACTCCTCCCGGCCCATTTGCTCGCGCTTCAATCCCTCCTTGGCGAGCTGCCGCTCGACAACAACTTGCGTGGCGATTCCCGCATGGTCGATTCCCGGCAGCCAGAGCGTTTTAAATCCACGCATGCGGTGCCAGCGGACGAGAATATCGATCTGCGTATGTTCGAGCATGTGTCCGATATGAATCGATCCGGTCACGTTGGGGGGAGGGAGGACGATGGAAAAAACTTTGCCTGGCGCTTGCGCTTCGGCGCGGTAGAGCTTTTCGTCAAACCAGGCCTGCGCCCAGCGCCGCTCGATTTCCTGCGGTTCGTATGCTTTTGGGATATTGCTTGGCATTCTTTTTATGTTCAGCCTTGCTCAACGCACTGCGAAGCGCGCCGAAACATGGGAAGCAAACAACTATACGGGGCAACCGCGCAGTCAGTCAAATCCGAGGAAAAAGCAGCGAGCAGCAGCTATGCAACCACTACTTCTTTTCGGGTTCGCGGTTCAGCATGTCTTCGACCAGCGGCCGAAGCACGCCTTTGGAAAGCAGTTCATGAATTTGCGGTTCAAGTTTTTGCAGCACTTTGGCGACGACATCATCAACCGTTGCTGAATCCACCGGGCCTTTAGCCGTTTTTTCTGGCCCTTCCGTGATCTCGTTAGCCTCTTCGAAAGTCCCAACGTACTTGTGGACTTCGACAGGAGCAACGCTTGGTTGCTCAGCCGCCGGCTCTTCGGCAGGAGAAGATTCTGCAACTTCCGCAGCGGCTTGCTCGGTTTCCGCGCTCTTGCTCTGAGCGGCGTCCGAAGCTTCCGCCTCGGGAAGGCCGGGAGTGGCGAATTCATCCGCAGGCGCATCTGTGTCTGGCGACTCAAATTCCGAAGTTTGCATGGGCCCTGAAGATGCGCGGAACGGGATTCCCTCCGCAGGAGCCGCCGGTAATGCCTCTTCAGATGGATCTTCCGCCTCGCCGCCCTCTTCTGCCGCTTCATGCACAGGCGCCTCGGCGCGCGCTTCCTCGCTTCGCGGCGCGGAATCTGCCCAACTGCGTTGAGATTCAGAGGTCTCCGCAGCAGCTTCGATAGTCGCCGGTTCCGAAGCATTCTGCTCGACGGCCCCTTCAGGAGCGGTTTCTTCTGTCACCGGCGATTCGCCGGCGGGCGATGCACTGGCTGTCTCAGCGGGCGCCGCAGTCACCGGAGACATCAAATCCATCCAGTCCGATTTGGAGGGCTGGCTGGACTTCGCCTCGGCTTCCATCTCGCTCTCAGGGATGATTGCGCCGCCGAAGGGAACGCGCACGTGTGCCTTCGGGACAGCGACTGCATCAGCCGAATCCGAATCGTCTTCACGAGCTTCGCCGGCCAGGCGCTTCACCAGGTCATCCGAATCCGCTTCCGGAATATCGTAGTCCACGGCTGCGCGGCGCCGCTTCCATTCGCTTTCGGGCTCCTCGTCGTCGGCCGGTTCTTCCTCTTGGTGTTTCGCGGACGGCGTCGCGACAGGCGCGCCAAAAGTTTCTGTTTCGCCTTCCGCTTCGTCGAAGTCCCGCGCATTCATCGCCACGGTGAATTCTTCTGGCTCGGGCTCTGGCTCCTCCTCGACGGGTACTCTCGATACCGGCGGAGGCGGTGGAGGAGGTAGTGGCATCTCCATCAAAGGAGACTCGACCTTTGCCGGCGCGGGCGGCGCTTCGACGACAGGCGGCTCGAGATTACCCAGAAACGAGCTGACCATCGCAATCAGCGGCTCGGGAGGCACGAACGGTTTTTTCAAAACTCCATTTGCACCGACGCGCTGGGCCTCTTTTTCATCCAGCGGGTCAAACGCGCCTACCAGCAAGACCACTGGTATTTCCGCAAACTGCGGATCGTGCTTTACGAATTCGCAAACTTCATAGCCATTCCGCACGGGCATGAACACATCGGCCAGTACAAGATCGGGGTGCACTTCAGGGACTTTGCGGCAAGCGGCCTCTCCGTTGCCCACCGCAACGACGTGGACACCCTTCTCTTCGAAGACAAGAGAGACCATCTTCTGGATGTTACTGTTGTCGTCAGCGACCAGAATTGTTGCCACGTGCTATCCCTCAGAGACGCTTCCGCCACTCGGCGCAGTATGCGCCCTCACTGAAATCATTGGAGCATCCACACCGGAACGAGTCAACGGCTTCGATAGATGAGCGTGCCGCAGATATAAGCAGGGGTAAAACGTAGTACTACCAGGGCAAAACCTTATGGATGCCCTTTTTCTTCTTGCTGGTTGATTCCGCCTTGGAGTTCACTTTCGGCGCGTTGACTTTCTTTTGCTTCGTCTTTGGGTCTTTGGCCGCTTGAGTCGTCGTATTGCCCAGTTTAGCCGCTGCCTCGTCCGTAGCCGTATTCATACTCATTGCGGGAGGAGCGGCGCCGTCTGCGGGAATCGGCTCGGAAACGCTTGTGCTGCTCGTTGTCGCCGGATCCGAGGTCACCGTCGGTGGCGCCACGCCTGTCCCCGAGGAAGAGGAGGTGGACTCGGTATTCATGCTCTCGCTGGCCGATCCGCCGTCATTCGCGCCCTGTGCGACGATACTCGACCTCGTCGTTGCCGTCGCCTGGAAAACCGACTGCGGTGCTGCGATTTGCCCCGGAGGATTCAAATCCGGCATACCTGTATGCGCAGCCATCCCGACGTCCGGCGAACCATGCAGCATGCCAATTGCGCGGTGCATCATCCCTGGGTGCTGGACTGCAAATTTTTCCTCGTATTTCGCTCTCGCAAGAGCCTCCGGATTGGGTGCCGGAATCTTGACGCCATCTTGCGTAAGGTATCGCTTCGCCTCTGGGACAAGCGGCGAGAGCGGATAATCCTTGATCAATTTCGCATACTCCAGGTCCGATTGGTTGCGCCAACGTGCGCGCTCCGTCTCGTTTTTCGAGAGGCGCGCCGCGTGACGATAAATGTCGCCCAGCGTCCAGTATGCTCTGTCGCATTGGCTGAAGAGTGGGTACCGCGTGACCACTTCGCCGAGCCGCGCCACCGAGGCCCGGTAGTCGCCCTTCACGTAATAGAAGTGCGCCACATCGTAGTCGCCTTGAGCGAGTATTTCCTGAACTTCACGAAGGCGTTGCTCAGCTTCAGGAGCCAGCGGACTCTTGGGGTATTTCAGTAGGAAAGTTTGAAGTTCCTGCTCCGCCAGTTGAGCCTGCGTGGAATCGCGGTCAGCCTTCTCCATCATCCGGTAGTGCGACATGCCGACCTGCAACTGTGCATAGGCCGCCTGATCCAGGAAGGGAAAAAAGACGATGTATTCCTTATAGGCCGCAACCGCTTGGGTCAGGTTGTCAACTCCGCCCTCTTTGTAATAGGAGTCCGCAACCGCGAGCTTCGCATCGGCGAGATATTCGCTGTCCGGATAACTGTTGATCAGCGATTCCAGGCTCAGACGCGATTCGATAAAGCGCTCATGCTTGTAATCATTCAGCGCGCGATCATAAAGAATCTTGTCGGGGGCTGCGGAGTTGTCTTGAGTTTTAGCCGTGTTGTTGTTGCGGGCGGCGCACCCTGCGGTAAGGGAGGATAGAAACAACGTAACGCCTAGCCACAGAATGAATTGCTTTGATAGGATTCTCATCAGACCCTTTGCGAAATGGCCTCGTTGGCGGCCTGCCGCATTTCGCGGACCGCCGCGCCCGGATTCGGCGTATGGAAAATAGAGGTGCCCGCCACCAGCGTATCCGCCCCCGCCGTCACCAGTTCGCCCGTATTTTCCAGCACAACTCCCCCGTCAACGCCGATTCGAAAGCTGCAATTATAGCGTGAGCGCACGTCTCGCAGTTCCCGAATTTTTTCCACCGTCTGCGGAATGAATTTCTGCCCGCCAAATCCCGGATTGACCGTCATCACCAGCACGGTCTCGATGCGATCCCAAATCTCGCTCAGCGTTCTTATCGGCGTCGCCGGGTTGATCGCCACGCCCGCTTCGCAGTTTTGCTCATGAATCGAGGCGACCACGCGATCCAGATGAGCCGTCGCTTCCTGGTGGACGATGATTCGGTGCGCGCCAGCCTTCGCGAACGCAGCCACGAACTCCCCCGGCCGTTCAATCATCAGATGCACGTCCAACGGCAGTCGGGTTGCCTTGCTCAGCGACTGCACAATAGGTACGCCAATCGAAATGTTCGGCACAAAATGGCCGTCCATCACGTCAACGTGAATCACCGCCGCTCCTGCCTCTTCGACCGCACGAACCTCGGCGCCGAGGATGGCAAAATTAGCGGCCAAAATGGAGGGCGCGATTTCGAGAGGGCGACGGTTCATCTCGCTCAATGGGATTGTAGCACAGGCTCTCGCGCAGTTATTGCGCTACTTGAAGCTCCACTGGCGTGTCCGCGTCCACTCGCGCGCCGCGCAGCGGCAGTTGCGCGGTAACCGTTCCCGTGGGCTTGCCGGTCAAAGGCATCTGCGTCACCTTGTCTACTTTCAGGCCCGCCGCCGTCAATTCCTGCTGCGCGTCCGCAAGAGGTTTTCCTTCGAGCGCAGGCATGACGTATGCCGCCGTTTCAGCGCCGAGCGAAACGAGCATGTCTACGTGAGGGCTCAAGGCGTTGGCTGCGCTCGCCGGAGGGTCCTGCTCCAATACGACGTCAGGCGCAAATTCAGGCAAATGCGCGCTCGAGATTTCGCCCACTTGTAGGCCTTCGCTCAGCAGCTCAATCTGCGCCGCGCGCAGGCTGCGGTTTTCGAGCAGCGGGATCGCCACTTTCTGCGGCCCGAGACTCAGAACAACGTGCACCCATTCACCTTCTTTCAATTGTGCTCCTGCCGGAGGGCTTTGCCGCACAATCGAATCCTCCGGCAGACTGCTGTAGATACGGTCTTCCACTCTCACGTGCAGGCCATACGCCGCAAGCCGCGCCTGCGCTCGCTGCAATGTGACGCCCGTGAGGCTCGGTGTGATCGTCTCGCGTCCCTGAATGGCGATGCGCATCGTCAAGATGGCGCTCAAAAATGCAATCGACGCCAGCACAAACGCCAGCAGCGCCATGCGCCCAGCCCATTCAATCCGCTCGCGAAATCCCATGACGAAACGCTCTCCAAACCAGAGCGAGACTAGCACTCTCGAAATCGCCCTTCAATGCTCGCCCACTGATCCGCTTCGTGCTCGTTACGTGGCTCGCAGCATCGCAGCAAAGAAGCCGTCGGTGTGCGTTTCGGGCGGAAACGTCCGCAAGAACCCATCGGCGCCGGCCAAATTTTCTAAAGAAACGTCCGGCGCCAGCGCGTCTCTTGGAATTTCAACCGGGCTTGTCGCAAAGCTCGCGTGCGTCTCGAGAATTTCGTGCACGACTTCGTCGTTCTCTTCCGCTTCGAGCGAGCACGTCGAATAAATCAGTTTTCCCCGCGGCGCGAGGCAATCGAGCGCCGAAGAAAGCAGAGCAACTTGCTGTCGGTGCAGTTCAGCCAGATCTTCGGGTGTCAACCGCCAGCGAATCTCCGGATTTCGCGCCAGCGTGCCCGTTCCCGAGCACGGAGCGTCGACAAGTATGCGATCGAATTTGCGGCGCAAGGGCAGCGAAGTCGCGCCGTCAAGCGCCACCAGCTTCACGTTCGCCGCGCCGGCTTTTTTCAGCCTCTCGCTCGTCTGGCGCAATCTCTTTTCATGCCGGTCCGACGCGACAACCATCGCATTCGCTCCTGCCGCGCGCGCCAGCGCCAGTGTCTTTCCTCCTGGCGCAGCGCAAAGGTCCAGCACAGAATCGCCGCGTGTTACATGCAAGAGCAGCGGAACGAGTTGCGAAGCTTCATCCTGAATCGTGATAGCGCCATCCCGAAAAGCGCGCATCCTCGCAATATTCCCGCCTCGAACGATAATCGCATCGCGCAGCAATTTTCCGGGAGAATGTTCGACTCCCGCCATTTCGAATTCTCGCAGGACTTCCTCTTTCCGAACCGAATCCGCAATGGCGCATACCTGATTCGGCGGTTGATTGTTCATCGCCAGCAACTCTCTCGTTCTCGCCTCGCCGAACCGCGCGATCCACCGCTCGACGAGCCACGCCGGGTGCGAAAACAAAATCGCGAGCGACTCAGCCAAGGGCAGCCTTGCGGGAATCATCTCCTCAGCCGCGTGATCTTTTTCCTCTGCCGCACGGTGCAATACCGCATTCACGAGCGCCACCGCGGACTTCTTGCGCGTATGTTTCACGATTTCTGCCGATTCGTTCACCGCCGCTCGCGCAGGAATGCGCGAGAGAAATCGCAGTTG
>JASHRL010000033.1 GCA_030037355.1 Candidatus Acidiferrales bacterium
CGCGACAAGCAACTGACTGCCTTCAAGATCACCTACTCAGCTGGCAACCCCGAAATCTCCTTCGAGGTCGACAAGAAGCTCTCGGAGCTGTTTCTGCAACAGAATAACGTTCAACAGCAGCAATCCGAGAGTACGACGCAATTCTTTAACACCGAGTTAGGCAACGCGAAGGCTGATCTCGCCAAGCAAGAAGCTCAGGTTCAAGCCTTCCGCGCCCAGCATCTCGGAGAGCTTCCCGATCAGCTTCAGAGCAACATGCAAATCTTGCAAGGGCTGCAAGGACAGTTGCAGAACGTGCAGCTGGCACTGGATCGCGCGCAACAGCAGAAGCTCTATCTGGAATCCACTGTACAGCAGTACGAGGCAGCGCAGGCGGACCTGGGCAGCGGAGATCCAAACTCGGCCGTATCGCCGCCGGCACTCGATAAGGAAATCAAGGATTTGCAACTGGAACTCGCGCAGGAGCGCTCGCAATATACCGACAACTATCCCGACGTGATCGCTCTGAAAGATCAGATCGCGAAAACGGAAAAACTAAAGAAACAAATCGAAGATGAGATTGCACAGAACCAAAAGGCAAGCAAGCCGGGCGAAACCGCGGACGCCACGATAGCAGCGAATGTGCAGAGCGGGCAGCCCTCTGCAATGATGCAGATCCAAAGTCAACTGAAGGCAAATCAACTGGAGATTCAGGAACTTCTGGAAACACAGAAGAAGGTGCAAAACAGCGTTGCCGATTATCAAGCACGTCTAAATGCGACGCCCGCGGTGCAACAGCAATTGGCAGACATTTCGCGCGGCTACAACGAAGCGCAGGCCAACTATAACGATTTGCTCGCCAAGCAGAACGCATCGCAATTGGCGACAACACTCGAAGAAAACCAGCAAGGGTCGCAGTTTTCTCTGATCGATCCTGCAAGCGTGCCGGTGCAGCCCTCTTCTCCGAATCACATTCTGATCAGTCTCGGAGGGCTGGCATTCGGAATCGCTCTGGCCTTTGGTTTGGTGGCTTTGCTCGAACTGACTGGCGCGCGCGTTCGGCGCGAGAAGGATTTGGAAGGGCTGGTGCCAGCTCGCGTTCTCGTTGGCATCCCGCAGATGAGTACGCCGGCAGAGAATCAGCGGCGGGCGCTGATGCGTTGGGTGGCGCGCGGAGCGGCGGCGGCGATGGTTATCGTCATCTTGGTTGGTAACGTTTACGCGATCTATCGAGGCTAATCGGAATGTATAGAAAATTCTTCGGGTTGACGCGAGAGCCTTTCGAGATCAGCCCGGACCCTTATTTCTTCTATCCGACGCCGCGGCACAACGAAGCGCTGGCGAATTTGAACTACGGCGTGCAACGGCGAAAGGGATTCGTAGTGGTGACCGGTGAAGTCGGGACGGGCAAGACGCTGCTGGTGCGATGCCTGCTCGACTCGCTGAATCACAATCAGATCGCGTTCGCGTATGTGTTCAATCCGCGGCTGAGCGTGCCTGATTTTCTGCGTTACATGCTGACGGATTTGCGGCTGCCCACGACGGGGCGGACAAAGAGCGAAATGCTTGCGCATTTGAACAACTATTTGATCGCGCGATTCCGGCGCGGCACGACGGCCGCTCTGGTCGTGGACGAAGCGCAGTTGCTGAGCTGGGAGCTGTTGGAGGAAATTCGCCTGCTAACGAATCTGGAGACGTCGCAGCAGAAATTGCTCCAGATCTTGCTTGTGGGCCAGCCAGAACTTGACCGCAAACTCGACTCGCCGCACCTGCGGCAATTGAAGCAGCGCATTGGATTGCGTTGCCGACTGGAAGCGCTGCGGCTGGACGAAATTCGCGGCTACGTTCAACGCCGGCTCGAGCTTGCGGGAGCGAATTCCCACGGAGCCACGATTTTTTCAGAAGATGCGATCGCGGCAGTTCACACGTATTCCAAGGGAATTCCGCGCTTGATCAACACGCTCTGCGAAAATTCACTGGTGTCCGCTTACGCGAAGCAGACGAAGCAGATTAGCGCGGATATTGTTCAGGAAGTTGCCGCTGATTTTCGCTTGGATGTGAGCTCGCCGACCTCGGCGCCGGAGCCGGAAGATGGCGAGGCCAAGAGGAAGGCCCTGAAAGCATTGTTTCGCATGATCGAAGAACTCGATGGAGCGCCAGAGAAGCCGCTGGATGATGCCAATCTAGAGTCAGGAGTCTAAGCAGAATGAGCCGGCTATACGAAGCGTTGCGCAAATCGGAACAGGAAAATCAGCAAAAAGGCGTGATTACGAGCGAAGCGCCGCGTTCGACGGAAGTCCTTACCACCGTCGCGCCCACGATGGTGGCAGCTCCAATCGAGCTGGAGGCAGCGAAGACGATTCAACCGCAGATTTTGCCCGAGAGCCATCTTGTGGCGCTGACCGAGCCTCACAGCCTGGCGGCCGAGAAATTCCGCGTGCTGCTCACCCGGCTGGACAACCTGCGCAGCCAGCGCGAGTTGAAATCGGTGCAAGTCACGAGCGGCGTGACGGACGAAGGGAAAACGCTGATTTCCGCGAATCTCGCGGTGACCCTCGCGCGGCACTCCCAGACGCGAATCCTGCTGGTGGAGGGCGACCTTCACAATCCCGGCCTGCATTCGCTGTTTGGTTTGAGCCGCCTGAACGGCATTTGCCAATGGTGGGCTGATTCGAAGAGCTCGATTACGGATTTCATCTATCGCGTGGGCGACTTGCCGCTCTGGTATTTGCCAGCTGGCGGGAAATTCGAGGAGCCGGGAACATTGCTGCAATCCAGCCGTTTCACGGAGACATTCGCGCAGCTTGCGGGGCTCTTCGACTGGACGATTGTGGATTCGACGCCGTTGCTCCCGATGGCGGATGCGAATATCTGGAATCGCCTCGTCGACGGAATGCTGCTCGTGGTGCGGGAAAATGTGACACCAATCAATCCTCTGAAGAAGGGCCTGGCGAGCCTCGACGATCCCAAGCTCGTCGGCGTGGTGTTGAATGGCGCTTCGGAATTCGACCGGGTCAGCTATTACGACCAATATTATTCGACTCGGAATGGTTCGAAGAAGAATCAGGCAAAGAACAAGGCCGTGGAGGTTCATGAGTGATTCGGTTCTTTCACACATACTTCCCGGCGCGCACGCTGCTATTGGGAATTTCGGAGGCGGTGCTTATCGCGGCGGCCTTCGTGGCGGCGACGTTCACGCGACTGGGTCGAAACGATGCGAGCCTGCTGCTGAATTACGGCCAGGGGTTTGTGAAGATCCTGATTGTCGCGGCCGTGTTCGTACTCTGCATGTATTATTTTGATCTGTACGATTCCTTCATCCTCAGCAACCGTAGAGAAGTTGTAACACGTCTCGTCCAGGTTCTTGGTACCGTCTGCATTTTGCTGGCGCTGCTGTATTTCCTTTTTCCGCATCTCGATCTTGGCCGCGGAATCTTCTCAATTGGCTTGGTTTTCGTTGCTTTGATCCTCTTTGCGTGGCGCCGATTGTTTCTAGCCGTAAACACAATGCCGCAATTTGCAGAACGAGCGCTGATTTTGGGAGATGGCGCTCTGGCGAAGTCGCTGATCGAAGAGATTGAGTCACG
>JASHRL010000328.1 GCA_030037355.1 Candidatus Acidiferrales bacterium
GTGGACTTATCTTCTTCGTCCTGCGCGGGCGCAAGCTGCAGCGTCACTTTCACCATGCCCACATGTCCCACGACGCGCTGGGAAGGCTGGAACATTTACGCCACGACCGGCTCGACTTCAACTCCGCCCGCGAACAGTTCTTTCGCGATTCAATATCCGCTCGGCGTCAGTGGAATGCTTGGATCCGGCGGCGATATTCCGTGCGGCGCAAGCGTCACGCTCTCGAACGTTCAGTCCGGCGCGCCGCCGCCCGCTGCGGACACGACATATCAATTCCGCCCCATCGGCGGGTCCGGCACGGATCCGCAAATTTGGGGACAGCTTTTCAATTTGATGACCGCCGAATATCCGCAATCCGCCGGCGGAATGTATATGTGCGACGAATGCGGCTTCTATTCCTTCGGCTCGCTCTGGGAGCAGCAGCAAACGCTTCTCGCCGACAATCTGAATCTGCCGCTCGCGTGCGTTTTCATCGGCCCCGAGCAAGTTTTGCTCGGGCGCTACATCTGCGACCTCACTGGCTACGATCCTTACGGCTACAACGCTTCTCCCGGCCCCGACGAATACGTCACCGGCGAGAGCACAACGCAGAACTGCAATATGTACGGCCAAAACAGCGTCGCCGCCTCGCAGCCGCGCTGCTTTCCGAGCCGCGTCGACGTCTGGGCCGACGACGAAGGCCGCGAAACTTTCGGCGCGCGCCCATCGTGGATGGTCGTGCAGCAATTCGGCAGCGGCAGTTACGACGCGTTTCCGTACGCAGAAATGAAAAAGCAAATGTGGAAAGCCATCATCGACGTGCAAGCGTACGGTTCGCTTGGCGCCGATGCGATGACGTGGGGCTGGGTCGATTCCAGCGGACTCGAAGCGTCCGTCTTCGCGTCAGAGAGCGGCGAGACGCTCAACAATAACCCGCAGGCGTGGTTTGATTCGAAGCGCGCGACAAACGAAATCAAATCTCTCGAGCCGGTGTTGCTCACGCCCGTTGTGGATTCTCCCGTGCTCGGTCTCGGCGGCATCGTCTCCGCAGTTTCGTCGAGCGTTTCCGCGGCCACCGCGTGCAACGTCACAAGCGCCTATACGCCATATCTCTACACGCAGTCATCTCTCTGGCCCGACGCGCCCGCGAATTTCGTCACGCATTTTTACACTGCGCCTGGCACGGGCGAAACCGATCAATACATCTTCGCCAACAATTTGTGCAGCGCCGCGTCGCCGTTCACGGAAACGTTCACTCTCGCGAATCCGCCCACGGGCGCCACAAGCGTCGAAGTTCTCGGCGAAGGCCGTTCGCTGCCTATCACCAGCAATCAATTTTCCGACACCTGGCAGCAGACCGACGTCCACATCTATGTCATCCGCGCCCCGCGCACCGCAGCGATTCACTGACCACGCATCGTTTTTTCCTCTGCTTCGCGTGTTCCGCGCAATTCAGCGCGCTTTTGAGTAGCTTGCATAGAGAAGGGGATTCATGTCCGCAGAAATCTCCAGCAAATGGTTTTCCGCAGAACTTTGGCTGAAAGGCGTTGCCGCCGCGGCAATTTCTGGCGCCGCAAATGGCATTGTCACCGGCTTCGCCGCCATCGGCATCGACCCGCATCATTTCAATCTCGCCGCGGGTATCCACGACACGCTGAAAATCGGCTGCGTCTCCGCGCTTCTCAGCGCCATCCTCGGCGTCGCGCTCTATCTGCGTCAATCGCCGCTGCCGCGCGAATGGGATGATGTTGCCCCTGATTCGCCCGCGCCTGATGCCGATTCTTCGGCTGATGCGCGCAATGAAAATCATCAGGATCCTCACGCCGACCATCACGACGACCGCGTCCGCGACCCGCGCGATCCGCATTCCGCAGGGGACTGACGCCTCGCACGAAAAAAGCCAGAAAGGGAATTGCGCCGTTGAGCGCACAAAATCAAAAGGCAGCTTCTCGCGACGATCTCGTCGCCTTGGCGCGCGCCATTGCCGCTGCGCAGGGGCTTTTCGCTCATATCGTCTGCGGCCAGATCGAACGCGAAAGCTCTTGGCAGCCGTGGACCATCCGTTACGAAGACACTTTTTTCACGCGATACATTCAGCCCATGCTCGCTTCCGGCGCGCTGCACGATCCCACCGAGGCTCGCGCTCGCGCATTTTCCTGGGGCCTCGGCCAGGTGATGGGCGAACTCGCGCGCGAGCTGGGTTACAGCGGCCATCTCGCTGCGCTCTGCGATCCGGCGACGGGAATCGAATGGCAATGCCGCGCGCTCAGCGAAAAGCTGCGCCTGCAGCACGGCAATTTGCCCGACGCGCTCCAAGCCTATAACGGCGGCGCGAATCCTTCTTACTCGAGCGAAGTTCTCGCATGCGCAGAAAAATACAAAACCGCTCCGTGACGCGCCCATGAAATCCTGGACGCTTGCCGACCTCCAGCGTTTTCTCGCGCATGCGCCTTCGCGCGAGCGTTTTCGCCGCGCGCTCGACGCCATGCGCGCTCCTTTGCCACCGCCGCCGCGCGATTTCACGAATTTCGGCGACGTGAAATAACGTGTATGGCAACCTTTCGTAGGGGCGACCCTTGGGTCGCCCGGTATCGCGCGCCGTGGCGGGCGAGGCAAGCCTCGCCCCTACAAATACTCAACGAACGTCGCACGGATTTATTTTCGTAGTGTCGGGCTTTAGCCCCGACCGCGCGCCTGCAAGGCGCAGCTCTGCACGTCCGAATATCTGTCGCTTAAACTTTGCCGCAACATTTCCCGCTTGGATCGTCCATGCAGAAAAATAAAATCGCGCTTACGTTTGCTCTCGCCGCGTCGCTCCTCGGCGTTGGTTCCTTGATTCACGCGCAGGAATCCGCGCGCAATTATCATCACTACACCATCGCACAAATCACCGCGGAAAATCCCGCCGATTGGAAGCATCCGCTCACGCACATCGAGCTCGATGGCTTCGTCACCTACATCAAAAAAGAAGGCGACGGCGACACGCACATTCGCGTCTGCGACTCTGCCGCGCTCCACGCGATGAACGCGAAGCATTGCATCGTCGCCGAGTGCATTCCTGAGCTGCCCTGCGCCGCGCCGCGCAAAGGCCAGCACATTCTCATCGACGGCATCGGTCGCTACGACGCCGAAAATCCCGGCCATCATTGGTGGGAATGCCATCCCATCGAAAAACTGCGCGTGATTCCGCAATCCTGAATTCGAATTCGTAAAGGGAGAGTTCTCAATGGGCATGTTCGCCACTGCCGCGCTCGACATCGCAAAACATTGGCGCGAGTCGCTTCTCATCGCCGCGCTTTTCGTCGGCGCGTTCGTCTTCAAGGAATGGTTCGCCGCGCACGACGCTCTGCTTCACGCCACGGCAACCATCGCCGCGCAGGGCCAGTTGCTCGCGCAGCAGAAAAAACAATACGACGCGCTCACCGCCGCCGAACAATCCCGCGACCGCGCCACCGCGCAGCAAATCGCGGCGATGCAAGCGCAAGTGGCGCAACTGAAAACCGCCGCGCAAATCGCCGCGTGGCTGCCGAAGCAATTGCCCACGCCCGAGCCCGTCAAAATCACCGTGCCCGCCTCTTCGCGCGCCGCCGTTTCGGCGCAATCGTCATCGAACACGCCATCTTCATTTTCTTCACCCTCGGCTGCATCGCAATCCTCGACTGCAAAATCCGCGCTCCAGCCCGCACAAAATCCAGCAGGGAACTCGCTTCCGCCCGCGCTGGCCACGATTCCGCAAGTGGACCTGCCCTCTCTGCGCAACTACGTCGAATCGTGCAAGGAATGCCAGCTTAGCCTCGCTACCGCGCAGCAGGATTTGCAGACAAAAGACCAGCAGCTCAAACTCGCCGGCGAAGAACTCTCCGCCGCCGAGCAGCAACGCGACGCCGCGCTCAAAGCGCTCAAGGGCGGCTCGTTCTGGCGCCGCCTCGCCCACGACTCGAAGCTTCTCCTCATCGGCGGCGCGATCTCCGCTGGAGCCATCTGCGCCTCCGGCCACTGCCGCTAGCGTCGCGATCACCGCGCATCTGCTCTGCCGCCCCCGAAGCCTGCGACATTGCCAAGATGATTGTCCTTGGTGCAGGATATCGTGAAGCGGTAGCAGAACACGTTGGGCGCAATTAAGGGCACCACTGGCAAAAAAATGTTTGGAGAAAACCAACATTGGTTGGCTAATCGGGATTATCAACCCGAATGGCTGCGGAGGCTATTATCGCTTCTAGCGCAATATTTCGTGGCTGTAGTGGGCGCCATGATTATCGGCTTCCTTCCAGAAGTGCTCCTGAGCCGAGGTTATTACGATACGGCTCTCGCGCCGTTCTCGCCTGCAATCGCATCGATCGCTTTCTTTCTCGGTTATTTCGCGAGCCCGCGCATTCGCAAGGGGCAAGCAGCGGCTTTCGTTTGGGTTGTTGGTCTGTTGTGGTTGATATATGGGATGTATGACAGTGTTGGTTATTGGAGCGCGAGTTGGTCGCCAGAGAAGACGCGCTGGAGCTACATGCTTGCGAACTTGTTTGGGCCGACGGATAAGTGCAGCGGCTCAGAATGCATCGGCGAGCTAATCTTTACCACGCCATTCGCAGCGTCGGTTATGTACTCGCTCGCGGCATATATTAGAAAGCGCCGCTCGCTTAGTGCCGCAAGGCAGTGAGGCATGGGCGAAGGGAAAAACCCCACGCTCAGAAACTGAGCATGGGGCACCCGTAAGGACAAAATACCACAGCGTTAGCTGGCGCGATGGTATTATGCTTTCAACGTTCGCCCAGGAGCGATCCGCATGCAAAGCCTGCGCCACCCGCCGTTTTATTGCTACTAGGCGCTTAGTTATAAGGAGGCCAACATCCACCCTCAAAGTTCGTTCACAATTACGAGATTTAAGATGGATTCCGGATTTTATCTGCGGTCGCCCTTTCGCAGCCGCCAATTTGTCATGAGTCTCGCGGTTCTAGTCTTGCTATGTGCTCTCGCGATTCGCATGGTGATCTTGCGTTGGGCGCATTTTTCAGCCCTTACGATTGGGCTATTATTGGTAGCCTTGTGCTGCATGATTCTCTTCCTTTGCATGGTCGTGCGAATCCATAGAATGATGCGTAGGCTGCTTGCCGACAGGCACGCCGAACCACTTGAGAAGGGATCGTCGCTAGCGGCTGCGGTAGGCATGCTAGCGGACTTCTCAAATAAAGGCTTGTTCCTGAGTTTCGTCGCCGTCTTTGCGCTGCTATTTGCGATGATGCTGATTTTGGGGTTCAAAAGAGGGTGAACTGCTGGCGATGGACCGCAGAGGGGCCATCGATTAGTACGAGCAGGATGGTTTCCGCTCTGTGACATCGCTCACTGCGTCCAATGGTTCTGTCGGCGGGCGTTCTAGGCTTCGCCTTTGACTTTTCGGGTGCCCCATGCTCGTCTTGTGAGCGTGGGGTTTTCGTGGATTGCAACTATTCTGTAGCGACGCGGCCAACGACGACTGACTCCGTCACCATGACCTGCGACGCGCTGCGGCGCGCGGCGAAGATGAGCAAATCATCCGGGAGTTGCACGGTGATCGTCTACGCGCTGGCAGGGAAGTACGCTCTCGCTTACGACGACATGCGCGTCCGGCGCTCCCATCGCCAACGCCGCTCACTTCGTTTCCATCAACCTACTTCCGTCGACACGTCCTGGAATTTCCTCCTCTGCTGCATTTTGCATGCGGCACGACGAGCCAGTCACCGAGTCGCCCACCGAGCCGCGCGCTGTTTGAATTCTCGGTGCCGCGCACCAGTTCAATTCTCCGGCGCAGCCGCGTAAATCCTCTTCCTCTGGCGCGCGCCCAGAGCGCAAAGGCCTGGCCTTCGCATCTCTGCGCGCCGCGGAGTTCCGATGTTGGCGAACGCTTTTCCCACCGAAGCGCCAAAGGGGAATTGAAGCGCCTCGCCGTCCGCGCTTCGCACCTTGCCGCTAACCGAGCGCTTCCATCGCCCTGCCGCCTCCATCCGGGCAAGCACAACGCATGTATTTGCGCGACATCGTGGCGCATCACAGAGTCTCTTCCGCTTGCGCACTCTGGACGCGTGGCACGACGGGCCGAGCGCCGAGCCGCGCGCTGTTTCAATTCTCGGCTCTCGGCGCCGCTGCGTAGGCTCTCTTCCTATGGCGCGCGCCCAGAACACGAAGGCCCGGCCTTCGCATCTCTGCGCACCCTTCGGCCACTGCCATTAGCCCCACGCTCCCTCGCACCCCCTCGGCCGCGCCATCGCCACGGACGCCGCAATATTCGCACCAAAGCAAAATTGCTTGCCTCGCTCATCGTGGATCCCCATGCCAGCAAGCGGCCACTCAACAGCGCTTTCGCCTCAGCAAACCGCCGTTATAGACGGCCAGCCCGGCTTCGCCCGCACCGGACCACTCCGCCTCCTTCGCAACGGACGCAACCAGCTTTCGCCTGCCGCCGTTCCCGCGTCAGCCGAAACGCTGACTTGGACACCCAATTCTCGCCACCAACGTGCACTCATCTATTTCTCCAAAACTGCTCTCGCAGTGTTGGGCCCGCCGCCCCAACGAACCCACACTCGCGCGACAAAGGCCATTCCTAACCGTCCACGTTCACACGATGCTGTGCGTTCGGACAACTGACGCTGTCCCATAGCAAGAGCCTATTCGATTTCAACCTCCTTTGCCCAAGTGCCGACCAAGTCAATCGAAACTGCCAAATTGCCCTGGCTGCACCGCACCAAGAAGAGCCTAGAGGCCCGCCTTTTACCCGGCAACAGGCTAGGAATTCCTAGCTGCGCCGCAAGCCCTGGCCTTGCCGTCAAAGACCGTCGAAAAAACCTCAGCTTTCGCTCCTTATGACGAAATCCCCACCGCGCAAAATACGTCACGCGTCAACACCATCATTCTGCACAGACTGCAAATAACTGAAATAATTAAAAACATCCGAATCATATATGATGACTCCCTCAGATCGCTCCCTTTGCTAAAAGCCGACTCAAATTTCACCGCGCGGTTTCAAACCTTCGCAGCGCGCTCACGGAGCACTTGACCTCCTGAGGCGGCTGCAACAATCGAGGGGAGGGAGGTAAAGATCTAATTCGCAAGAATAGTTACCGCTCAGGATTCCCAAGAATATTCCTTGACAACAAACTCGCCGAAGCGTAAGTTCAGGATCGCACATTAACTTCGCCTAATTGGTATTATGTTGCTATTATGTGAATTGGTGGGGATGGGGCGACGAGGGCGGTTTGGGGACGAGGTCGGGTAGTTTGGCTTGCTTGCAATACGCCGCGCTGGTGGACTTCTAGATACGGTTGGCGTTGCCGTTTTTTCGGCTGCACACAGCACGCGCCACGGCGGTCGGGTGACGGGCCCGCTTGCCTAGGCGGGCAGGCCCAAAGCAGGCTGGGAAAGCGTGTTTCCTTCCAGAGGGCATGCTGACCTTCTCGGCGTTGTTGCGGTGCGTGGGGCCGCTGAAAAAACGACGACCTTCGGCAGATAGAGCGCCGAAAAGGAAGAAACGATAGGCGAGTGCCGTGATGCGTTTCTTCCCTAGGACGAAATCGGAAACGACTGCTGCGCCGGACCCTTCGACTGCAACCACTCAGGTCGGCAAGCCCAGGGCAAGCCGGTAAACGGCGTCTTCCGTTCCGGTGGGCAGGCTCGCCCAGGCGGCTAGGCTAGACTTCTCAACGCGGCTGTCGTTCTTGCGACGGGCGGAAGAAGCGGCGACCTTCGGCAGATAAAGCGCCGAAAAGGAGGAGATCGGGAACGACTCCGGTACCGTACTTTTCGACTGCGCCCACACAGGCGGACACGCTCCGGGCAAGCCAGCAGACGGTGCTCTCGCCTAGGCAAGCTCGGGCCAAGCAGGTAAAGCGTGTCATGTGCCACGGCGAGTGGGTGACGGGCAAGCTCGCCGAGGCGAGCACGTTTGCCCAGGCGGGCAGGGTCAGGATAAACACCGGTGTAGCTCACACCGATCGCTGACTCGCAAGATGGAAGACCCACGCCCAGAAACCGAGCATGGGGCACTTCGACGCTTGCCAACCCTCAGTCAAACTTCGTTTCACGATTCGCATTGCGAGCGCTATGAGTCTACATCGACTCATAAACTGGCACACGACGAGGAATGCCGCAGTTGCGCATTTTCCAATGCGTCCGCGTCTCTTTGAGACAACGAACATTCGATGATGCTATACTCCGAATTCAATCAATTTTGTTTTGCGCGATGTGGAGAGGTGGCCGAGAGGCTGAAGGCGGCGGTTTGCTAACGCTAAATCAGTGATTTGTTAACTGACGGAAAATTCAACTAAATCCCTTTGCCAGCCGTCAGATAGCACGATTCTCTTTTTCTTGGAGTTTGCTGATTTTTGCCTGTTTTATGCGGTTTACTGTGACAATTTCGTGACAGTCGCTGATTTCAACCACTCGTGCACTTGACTGTCACACGCTCAGGATAAACTCCGGTGTACGTCACCCTTGGCGACGACTCCAAAAATGGAAAACCCCACGCTCAGAAACCGAGCATGGAGCACCCAGAAATTCTAAACCTAGAACCTGGGCCACCCGCCACTCGAATTTTCAAGCTGATAAGTAAAGGTGGAGTACGAGCCGTGGTTCACCGTGTCGGAAGTTACGATAACGACTTTAGCTGGAGTGCTGGTGCTCTGCTGTTGGGCCCACTACGGCATCCGCGCGCCTTCTAGTACGCTGTAATCGTAACGACCCTGCGCGGGCCCTTCCGGCAGTCCGAGTAAATCCACAGCGCGTGATAGAAGCGAGCCACATGGTCAAGAGCCTCGGCCACAGTGACGTCTCGCAGAGTGTCCGAAAGCCTCGGCAGTCCTTTGGTGCTGCCGGGAAGAATACCGAGATCACCCATACGTGCATGAACACCCTGCTCAATGTGGTTCGCCTTGAAGTAAGCGCGAATCTCTGGCGCGGACAGTATGTCCTGAACGGCAAAGGAAGACTCTGCACGATCTCTGAAGTGAACAATTCGCAACCGGATGCGGAGCACATCGTCGGGAACGTCTCCCTCGCGCACGCGCACCATTCCGTCCGGTACGCGAGTCCAAGAAACGCGTGGATCAACCTGCGAGAGCGCCGTGAGCGCCTCATCAATAGTGCGGAATGGGCCGGCTGGAGGATGTGAGAGATTGTCCGAGACCACATCTGTTGCTGCGTCGGCTCGGTTGCACGTTCCGCTTGTCACCAGAGAGCCGACAGCGTGCGTATCGGAAAACATCTCCTCTACGAAGTTCGCGACATGCGTTGGCGAACCCGGAAACGCTGGATGGAAACTCTGTGCGCTTGCAGCTCGCAAGCCCGCGAGTCCTAGCAAGATGAGGACAACTGGATCAATTATGTGACGTCGAATCATTGCAAGGCCGCCTACGGAACGAGCGTGCGCTCGCTAACGAACACGTGCCCGCGATCGTCGATGACGACGGTCTGGCGTATCGTAGTGCTCAGTGGATAACTGTGACCACCCTGGGTTACTGTAAACCTCTGGTCCACAACGGATCTGCCGGCCTTAAAAGGTGCCCTCGCACCAACGACATCCCTAAACTGGCCGTTAGGTGCCGAGCCTCTCAGGGCTGTGGGCGTGGTCTTCGTGGGCGGAACGGCCTTCAGCTGTTCGCTCACCGTCATTGAGCCTTTGACAGGATTGCCCTTGGCGTCCACCACCTGGTAACTGTAAATCTTTCCCTCAAAGGTGCAGCCGCTTGGACACGCGGCGTTGGTCATCTTGGTCGGCTTTGAATAGGTTTCTTCTCCCGTTCTGACTACGCTTGAGGGCGTCTGCTGTTGGGCCGCGTTTGCGCGCGCTACATCCTGTGCAAGGGCCTCGCTCGGAGATGGCGACTGGCCGTCGTCGGGGTTCGCAGGCCCGTCGCCGACTAGATCGAGGGAGTTCCCAGTGCATATATCCACCGAGCACATCGCTTCACTTTCCGAAATTCCCGAATAATGCCCATCGAGATCGGCAAACGTCTCCGGGTTATCCGAGACCAGCGCGTAGAGGTTCAGCGTCTGCGGATTGGTCAGATTCGCATACGGCACGGCCTCGGGCACACTGGACCAGTCTGCCGAAATAAACCGCCCGATCGTCGGATCGTTGTACCGCGCCCCAAAATTGTCCAGCCCCGTCTCCCCATCGTACTCCTTCCCCATGAACTTGAATGCCGGATCATAGAGGTCCGAACCAAATTCACGGACTCGTCCGAACGGAGCGTAGTCCGCGTCAAACTCCAATGTAACTGCACCGGCTGAGGAAACGCTCTCGAATTTGCTCGTCGATCCCAGATGATCGTTAAAGAATGCGAGGATCGCTGACGTGGGCGTGTACACCGAAATGCGCTCCCCGCCGAAAAAGACATAATCCCGCAGCATCCCGCCCGTCAGATTGGTTTCTTCCAGTGGCGCGCTGTTCAGGCCATACCAATAGAGCGTGCCGCCCGCCCCGGCGGGCAGGCTGGACTTCTCGATGCGGTTGCCGTCGCCATCGTACATGTAGTTTACGCCCGCCGACGACTCGAGAGACGGAAAACCCCACGCTCAGAAACCGAGCATGGGGCACCCAGAAAATCTAAATCTAGAGCCTGGGCCACCCGCCGGGCAAGCTCAGGGCAAGCTAGTATAGCGTGCCACTCGCCTGGTGGAGCAGGTTTGTGCCACGGTTTATAAGAGCCAGCCCGCAGAAGACCTGAGCCGCGTTCTGGGGACGTGGGATGCCGAAGGATGGGCGAGACGCTGTCTCGCCCGGTCGGATCTGAAGATCCGACCCTACACGAAAATGCGAAGGCGCGGCCGAGATG
>JASHRL010000329.1 GCA_030037355.1 Candidatus Acidiferrales bacterium
ATCTGGGAAGCTTCGCGCTGGACGCGCGATTTTCCTGCGGCGACGGGCCGCTGGCCGTGCTCGGTGCATCGGGCGCAGGAAAAACCATGACGCTGCGGTGCATCGCGGGACTCGAACGTCCCGACCGCGGGCAAATCATTCTGAATGGAAACGTGCTCTTTGACTCAAGCAAAGGAGTGGATCTTCCGAGCCGGAAGCGGCGGATCGGGTTTGTGTTTCAGAATTACGCGCTTTTTCCGCATTTGAGCGTTGCGGAGAATGTTGCGTTTGGGCTCGGGAGCGCGGCTGATTCGGAGCGGAGCTCTCGCGTTGGGAGGCAGCTTGCACAGATGCATGTCGAGCAGCTTGCGAAGCGATTTCCGCGCGATCTTTCCGGCGGCGAGCAGCAGCGCGTGGCGCTAGCGCGCGCACTGGCGATCGAGCCGGAGGCACTTCTGCTGGACGAACCGCTTGCCGCGCTGGACACGCATCTGCGCAGCCAGATTGAAGCGCAGCTCATCGAAACGCTGGGACAATTTCGCGGGCCGGCGCTTTTTGTGACGCACAACGTGGAGGAGGCCTACCGCATCGCAGAGAATTTTGTGGTGCTTTCCAAAGGCCGCGTGGCGGCGAGCGGACCGAAGAAAGAAGTTTTCCGGCGACCGCCTAGTCTGGAAGTTGCGCTGCTCACAGGACTGAAGAATTTTTCACGGGCACGCGCGATTTCGCCATCGCGCGTCGAGGCAATCGATTGGAATTGCACGCTGGATGTCGCCGAGCCGCTCGCTGCGCCGGCTGTTTACGTGGGGATTCGGGCGCATCATGTGGACTTTCTTGAAGCCGGGTCCGGGGATGCAACGAAGGCAAATACGTTCCCCTGCTGGCTCGTGCGCGCAAGCGAAACGCCCTTTCGCATCACGCTGTATCTGCGATTGCACACCCCGCCGGGCATTGAAGAATCCGCACATCATTTGCAGGCGGAAGTGTTCAAGGAAAAATGGCTGCGCTTCAAGGACCGGCCGCAGCCGTGGCATGTGCGACTGGCGCCGGAATCTATCCTTCTCATGCGCGGGTAAACCTGGGCACGACCCAAAATAGACGCCGCGAAATCCTCTACTTGATGTGATTGGTGAATTTCACGTTGATGCCGAAAATTCCATTGATGTCGCGGAGCGCGACAATGGAGATATTGCGACTGACGGCGTAGTCGACTTCGATGACTTGCTGCTGGTTGGAGTTGGCGTTCGTGCTGTAGGTGACACTCAATTCGCGCGTGACCTGCTTTTGAATGGTAACGCGCGCGGCGGTGCTCTGCTCGACGCCGCTGGTGGCCAAGCTGCTGGCGAGGAATGGATCGACGCGGAAATTGGTGACGCCGAAAAGTTTTTCGATGGGGCCGCCGAGCTGGCTGGAGATGGCCTCGGAAAGCAGCGCGGTGGCGCCGAAGTTTTGCGTCTGAGAGGAAGAAGCATTCATGAAAGCGGTTTGCTCGCCCGGGCTGCCGAGCGCGAGGAGGCTGATGATGTCCGTTGCGGGAAGAGGAGGATCAGAACGGTAGGAAAGCTGCATGCGGCTGGCCGGGCCAGAGAAATCGAGCGTGATTTCGTAAGGATTGATGTCTGTGGCGGCTTCGATATTGAGAACCGGATCGAAACGGAAAGGATTTGTGAAGTTCACGTCACCGCGCGTGAGGCGATAGGAGTTTCCGTGAAAGGACATGTCGCCGCTGAGAAGATGGACGTTGCCGAGCACAATCGGATGTTCCCAGGTGCCGCGAACGCGAACACTGCCCTCGGCGGAAAATCGCGCACCAGCCCAATCGATGCGCATGCCGGCGCCAGCCGTCGCGCCGACATCAAATTGCAGATTGCGGAGGTACGCGGAAGTGATCGCCGGGCCAGTGAGCGAAGAGGAGCTTTGCGCGACGACGAGCATAGAGGTCAGATCGGCGCCCTGACCGAAAACGACGCGCTGAACCGTCACGTTGCCGGAGAGAAGAGCCGCTTTTGTCGTGCCGCTGAACTGAACGCCGCCGTCGAGCAGCCAGCTCATTCCTTCCGGGTAGCGGATACGCACGCTGCGGGCGGTGGCATTCACTTCGTAGTGCATCGGAGATTCGCCGTAGCCAACCGAGCCTGAGATTTTCAAGTCGCCGCCGCCGGCTTGTGCGGTCATATTTTCGAAGATGAGGCGGTTGCGGTCGAAAACGATATTTCCATTCAAGCCGCTCAAACCGGCCGGAAAATCGCCATAGTGCGCGGAAGCGTTTTCAACTTTTGCCTGGCCGACGATTTGCGGATTTGTGAGAGTTCCAGTGATCGAAGCATTTAATTGCGTCGCACCGCGGGCATCGAGGCCCGGGAACAGCGCCGCAGCGAGTTGGAGGTTGATGGCGCCGGAAATATTGAGATTGAGGGCCTTTGTTCCCGTGAGCCTGGCATCGCCGGAAAATTGGAAGTTTGTGTCCGGTCCGCTTAAGGAAGCCTGCTCGATGCGCACTTCGCTGGCGTTATAGATCAGGCGGATAGGGCCCTCGTTTTGCAGCTTCACGTATTGGTAATTGAAGGAGAGGCGCGAAAGATAAGCGTCGAAGATGATTGTGTCCGGCTGGAGCAAATTTCCGGAAATCGTGAATTGGCCGTCGCCATTGCTGTGCCCGGCCAAGTTTTGCAGATGGAAAGCCGCAACGATGAAGGGATCGAGATCAACCTGGTAAAGGCTCATGGAGCCGGTGAGGGGATAGCCTCCGGAAAGGCCAAGTCGCAGGTTGGCTTTCAAATTTCCGGCGTTCTTTGTCGAGGAAAGGATCAGGTTGGCAAATTGTCCGTCGGAATCGATCTGGCCGACGAAACTGTCGGGAATTTCTGCGCCAAATTGGAGATTCGTCAGTTCTACGGTTCCGTGACTGCGCGGAGCTGTGATGGGCCCGTCGCCCGACAATTTGAAATCCAGCTGGCCGCTCACCGGCAGAGCTTTCAACTGGAGATAACGAAAGTTGTTTAATGGGATGGCCGAGCCGACGATTTGAAAAGTGGCTTGCTTCGTCGAGAGGCGATAATCCAGGCTGCCGGTAACTTTGCCGGCGTCGCGATCCAGCTCTGCATTGATGATGCGAATCTGATCGTGGCGCAAGCGCAGCTCGCCCGTGGCATGGTCGACGCGCACGCCATAGGCGACCATTTGATCGAGGGCGAAGGCGCCATCGAGAATGGGTTCCGCGCGCGTGCCACTACCCGCAAAATCGGCTGTGACGATGGCGTGCGCTGGATAAGAGACGCCAAACATGGATTGCAAGTCGTCGGTGGAGTCGCGAACGAGGTGGGCAGAAAGGCTCCAGGTATCGTCCTTATGGAAATCCCAGTGGCCATCGAGACCGAGGGTCAAGTCAAGAATAGCCGATGAGGAGCCGCGCTCGACGGCTGCGTGAATCAATTCAAATTCTTCAGGCGAATAAGACATTCGACCCGTGATGTCGGCCCAATAGAGCCTTCCATAGTGGGCTTGGACAGCGTGGAAAGAGCCGGCGAACGTTGGGCCAGTGATAGGGCCGGTTAATTTACCGTTCCAATCGGCGACTCCGGTGATGGATTCCGGATTGGGTGGATTGCCGCGAAGGTCATCGATGAAATCCTGCCAGTCCTCGATGCGGCCGGTATGAAAGTCCACGGCCAAGTCGGATTTTCTCTTGGCAATCGATCCCGCAAAAAGAACTTTACTGACGGGCGTATCGATTGTGCTGGGCGAGATGATGACGGAGTCGCGGCTCATGGCGTAGTCGAAATTGATATGTGCGGTGATGGGAAGCTTGCCGGGCGCGGCGTTCGCGGGAGACCAGAGGGAAACACCGTGTGTGATCAACTGTTTGAAATCGCGCGTCCAGGTCAAGACGGCATCCGTGTTGGCGGTGCCGTCCCAATGCAGAGTGTTCACAGGCATCTCGTCGTTATCGACGGCAGCGAGGACTTGCGAGAGCTGCGCGCCATTGAATTGGGCCGTGGTGCGAAACTTCAAGCCGTGGAAATCCATATCAAGACGGCCCTTGGCATCGCCGCCGAGCGCTTTGGCTTCGAAGGCGGGCAGAGTGAGGCGGTTATCGGCGACTTCGAAGTCGCTCCAGCTTTGGATCCCTCCGGCGTGGAACCAATGGAACTTCAAGACAATTCCCTGAGCAAGATAATGGCCGGACATGCGCAACTGACTGCTTCGATAGCTGGCGTTTGCCGTGAACTGAACATGGCCATCGGGCATCGATGGTTTGCGCAAAATCAGGCGCAAATCCGGCAGCGAAATATCGCCGCGGCAGTGGAAGACTGCGGCGACGGGCTGGAAATTCGGTAATTCGCCGTAAGCGTCCAGTTGCGTGTTGGGCAATTTCAAATGGAAATCGTTCAGCCAGAATGCACTGCGCGTCAGCGTGAAGCGCGTCGAGACATCCATACGAAATGGAAGAAAGCGGCGCGCGGCTATGTCCACCTGCTTCCAGGATAAGTCGCCGAGATAGGCGGCGCTATCCGGCTGTTGGGCTTCGTAATTCATCTGGAACTGAAAATCCTTGCCCTCGGCATCCAGCGGAATGCGCGCATTGTTGAACATGATGGAACCGTCAGCGACCTTCAGATGCGCGATTTCCAGATTGAAGAGCTGCTCGCGCCAGGACTTGCTCGGGCCTCGGTGCGGAGAGACAGGGAGATTGCTTTCACCGTTTTCGCCGGTCCGAACGAAAACAGAGGGGTGAATCACTTCGAGATCGCTCAGCGAAATTTTCTTTTCAAACAAAGAGATGATGTGAATACCGACGCGAACCTGATCGACGTGAACGAAGGGCGGAAGGCCAGCGGTTTCGCGACCATGGAGCGTTAGATCATCCAATTCCACGTACAAACCACGAAGCCGGAAGTGAAACGCGCCGAGGTCGACGCGAGCGCCGGTGCTGGACTCGATGCGACGGACAACAAAAGGCCGAGCCCATTTCTCAGCGAGTCCCGTCTCCACGATTACGGTAATGACTGCGGCGAAGACTACGGCGAGGAACAAGCAGACAAGGAGAACGCGGACGACAACGCGTTTCATCCACCCCCTCCCGGGGGCTGGACGACCACGCGAAGCCTGGCCTTCGCCTCTTCAAGCCACTGCGCGGCCTTCTTATTGATTTCTTCCTGTGTGAGCAACTGACGAATCGAAGCGTTCACCTGATTGAGCGGCGGAACAACCAGACCGCGCTTTTGAAGCTGCGGCGAGAGCTCGTTCTGGTAATAGGCTTGAATCTCGGCGGAAGTGACTTGCGCGGCAGCGTGAAATTTATAATCGAGATAGCGAACGTAATACAGCTGGCGCTCGAGAATGGAGCGCACTTGATCTTGCGTCAAACCTACCTGCGCCAAACGAGATCGAAACTGCTCGGGCGACGGGAACTGCTTGAGGAGGGTTTGGAACTCAAGATCGACCTCCGGCGCAGTGGGATGCGGGAATGTCGCGGCCGCGGCTTCCGTGCGAACGATCCATTGATTGACCAGCTCTTCGACGACCTGGGCGCGGCTTTGCACATCGCCATCAATCAAGCGCTGGTAGCTTTCCAGCTCGCGGACTTCGCTTTCGGTGACGACGTCGTTCCCTACGCGCGCGGCGATGCCATCGATGACGGTTGACTTGGGCACAGATGCAGCCGTCGAGGGAGTTGGCGGGGCCTTCGGGCCCGAGGAAGTCTGGGCAAACGCGGGAAGCGCCAAAGAAAGGAGCAAAGCGACAATTGTGATTCGGCTTCTCATTAGAATATCGATCCTATATTGAAGAAGAATTGGAAGTGAGGCAATTGATTGGTCTGAGGAAGATTCGTAGTTGTGTTCAGAGACTCAAACGATGCTGGATTGATCTGGTAAGCCAAGTCGAGGCGTACGGGGCCGATTGGCGTTCCGTAGCGAAAACCGAAGCCGACGGTGTGGGAGAAATAATTCAAGTTGGGACACTCCGACTGCAACAGCGTCGTCCCGGGCTGGCATCCTGACGGCGGAGGCAAAGGAGTATATCGCAAAGAGACGTGGTGGATGTCAGTAAAAACGTTGCCGGCGTCATAGAAGAGCGTGCCTCCCAGACGATTCCCAATCCAGGGAAGATGCATGGGGAAACGAAGCTCCTGATTGAAGCTCAACTGTGCCAAGCCGCCAACCGGAAAGCCGGTCGTGGGGTCGCGGGGGCCAGCCTGGTCGAGAGAGAAACCGCGAATACTCGTGCCGCCGCCAGCGAAGAAACGTTCGGGAAGAGGAATGTCGTCTTCGGCAGAGCCATTGAACGGCTCTTCGATGCCGAAGGAGGTCGAGCGCGCAAAAACCAGAGATCGGCCAAGCGGCGTAAAGGATGAACTCTGCGCAAATATGCGAAGGTATGTCGCCGTGCCTCCCAAGGAGCGAGTTGCAACGCTCGTATCGATCATGTTGTACGTGCCGCGTGTCGCATCGGCGGGATTGTTTCGCCGGTCGCGAATCCAGGTGGTTTCGAAACCGGAAACCCTGGTTGGCTGGCTGAACAAGGGAACTTCTTCGACGGACACTTGCAGGTCGCTCGCGGTGACGTGGCGGTAGAAATATTGATACGTCAGCGACGTAGAAGCCGTGAGGTTCTCGACGATCTGAGCGCTGCCTTCGTAACGCGTGGCCGTGAACGTGTTGACGTAACTCGCTTTGTCCGCGAAACCAGTGATAATCAAGTTCAACGATGGGTGCGTCAGAAAATCCGGAGCGGTGTAACTTAGCAGTCCCTGATATTCGAGAGTGCTGCCGCGGAGTTTGAGCGAGATCGTGTGAGCGCGGCCGCCGACGTCGATTTTTGAGACTTCGAAGATTCCGAGCGGGCTTGCTGTGAGCGTGGTCTGCGTGGCGTTCGTCGTTGACGCGAGACGCTGCGCTTCAAAGCCGAATCCATAGCTCACGGTGTATCGCTTCCCTTCCTCGACGTCGACTACAACGTTCTTATCGGGATAATCTCCGCCCGGGTTCTGCGGCGCGACCTGGACACGATCGAAAATGGCCAAGTTGTAGAGCTTCTCTTGCGTTGCGATGACGTCGCCTTCCCGCAAAGGACCATTTGGCTTGACGCTCACCTGGCGGCGGATAACCCCCGGGCGCGTGTACTGATAGCCGGCGAGCAAAACCTGACTGACGTCAACGCGCTGGCCCTCATTGATTTCGTACACAAGCCCGATGCGGTCAGTGCCCGTGGGGGTCGCCTTCACTTCAAATTGTGCGTTAGGAAAGCCCTGATCGAAATAGTACGCCAGGACATTGTCCCTGTCCGAAGTGACATTGACCTCAGAGTACGGTTGGCCAGGGGTGGATCCGATAACGGTGAGGAGCTGCTTCGAAGTCAGCGCATGATTCCCTTCCAACTGGAGGCTGGCCACGCGGGTCTGCTGGCCTTCGGCAATATGAAAAGTGACGAAAAGATTGCCTTGTTTGCCCTCGTAGTCGTCCTGCACTTCGGGTTGCACCTGAGATTGGAGAAAGCCGTTGGAGAGATAGAGCCCGTGGATGGAGTCGGCGTCGGCGCGAACCATGGCCTGGCTGAAACGGCCCCGCGAACCGAAGCTCTGAGGTTGAATCTGCAAACGGCTCTTCAGCAATTCGGTGTTGAAGTATTTATTCCCGTCGATCGCGATTCCAACGAGACGGTGACGAATGCCAAGATCGATGGTGAACTCGATCACTTCGGTCTTCGTGGCGGGATCGACGTGCGTGGTGTATTTCACCGTGGAATCGAAATAGGCCTTCTTTTGAAGCATGTCGCGGATGTTTCGGAGACCTTCTTCGAGAAGATCTGGGTCAACGTCGCCTTCTTCGTATATCGGGACGAGCTTGCGTATCTGGGCGGCGGAAATCTTCGCACCGGACACGTCAACGCGGACGCGAGGACCGGCCGTCACCTCCAAAGTAATGGGGAGCATGCGCGTGTTCGGGTCATACTTGCCTCTGCTCGCCGCGACACGCGCGCCGAGATAACCGTCGGCGACCAGATAGTTTCGCAATCGCTCGACGCTGCGGTCGATTCGCTCAGAGGTGACGGAGATTCCCTTGGACATCTTGGCGTGCTTGAGCAGCTCCTGGCCGGTGAATGGTGTCTGATTGTCCACACCTACATCCGACACTTTGGCGCGCGGGCCCGGATCGACCTCGACCGTAATGTCGATCTGCTGGGTTTCGGGATGTTTGGCCAGCCCGTAATGGACGCTCGCTTCGTAGAAACCGTCGTCCTGCATAGTTTGGCTCAAGCGCTGCAGGCCATCTTCGAGCGCAGATAGCTGGAACGGTTCGCCGAGCGGCATGTGCAGGGCAGCCAAAGCAGTCGCTTCGTTCGGTGGATCTTTCAATCCGATCACGCGCACAACGTTGTTGTAAAAATTGCGAGTCACGACGAAATCGATGTGCAGGCCGTCGGCCTCCGGCGTCGCGCGGGTGCTGACATCAGAGAACAGGCCCGTTTGATTCAATTCGCGCAAACTTTCCTGCTCAGCATCAATGTGGAATACAGCGCCGGGATGGAGCGCCAGCAGACCGATTTTTTCAGGTACGGGATTTCCTGCCGCGTCGATGACGCGAACCGCAGCAACAGATTTGCCTTCGAGCGAAGGCTCCTGGGGCCATGCCCTAAAGGATGCCGAGAAAACGAATGCGACAAGCGCGAACAGTGGAAACGCACGAAGACGAAAGAATCTGCTGCTCCGCGCCAGTTTGCGTTCCCATGTCATCCTCAGGAATACTCCCGGCAAGGGTAGCACACCAGCGTTTCCCCTCGATTTCAAAAAGGGCGATATTATGGACTGGGTGTTGCTAGAGAGAAAGACTGTGGACCCAAAGCAATTCGAAAAATACTCCCGCCAGATCCTCTTTGCCGGAATCGGCGAAGAAGGCCAAGAGCGTTTGCTGCAATCGAGCGCAGTGCTGGTCGGCTGCGGCGCGCTGGGGACCGTGGCGGCCAATCTTCTTGTCCGCGCGGGGATCGGCAGGCTGCGAATCATCGACCGCGACTTTGTCGAATCATCGAATCTCCAGCGGCAAACCCTTTTTGAAGAACTCGATGCGAGCCAATCGCTTCCCAAGGCCGTTGCCGCGGAGCGCCGGCTGCGAGCGATCAATTCGGAGACGCAGATCGAAGGCGTCGTCAGCGATCTGAACCCCAAGAACGCCCTCGAGTTGCTTTCGGGCTACACGGTCATCCTCGACGGTACGGATAATTTCGAAACGCGCCTCCTTATGAATGATGTCGCCGTTTCGCGCCGCGTTGCGTGGGTTTATGCATCGGCGGTGGCTAGTTACGGCGTCACGCTAACGATTCTCCCAGGAGAGACGGCGTGCCTCGCATGCCTGCTGGAATCCGAAGGCGAGACCGACGGTTATGGACTTGAAGAGACATGCGACACCGTGGGGATTGTGAACAGCGCCGCGAGCGTAGTTGCGTCAATGGAGGCTACGGAAGCGATAAAGCTGCTGGCGGGCAGACCGGAAGCGCTCAATCATCGTCTGATTTCGTGCGACGTGTGGAGCGGGCGATTCCAAGCGATTCGCGTGGCAAGGAACCCGCAATGCCGCGCCTGCGGACGGCGCGAATTCAGCTACCTCGAAGGCGAGGCGCAGCCGCATGTCACGATGTGCGGCCGCGATTCCGTGCAGATACATGAACGCAGCAGACGATTAGATCTCGCAGGGCTCGGTCAAATGCTGGAACGCACGCTGACGGATGTCCGGCGCAACGAATTCCTGCTGCGTTTTCGCGTTCCGCCATACGACGTGACCGTCTTCCCGGATGGCAGGGCGGTCATCAAAGGGACACGCGATCCGGCTGTAGCGCGTTCGCTCTACGCGCGCTACATTGGCGCATAACGGAAGCGGCGGATTTCTTTCTCAGCCGATGCGGCGTTCGGTTTCTTGGCGAGTGGCGATGCGTTCAACGTTTTCGCGGCAGTTCATCAAGGTGAGGAACGTACTGAGGATGCGGGCCTTGGTTTCGTCGGTGAGCGTAGGTCCGCCGGTGGCGAGCTGCGCGAGTTTCTGGCCGTGCTCGGCGATGTAGCGCTTCATTTCCGCGTAGCGTTCGCGCGTGCTGTTGCCAATCGCAGTTTCCCTGCGCATCTGCATGCACTCGTGCTCCAGCTCAAGAGTGAAATGCAGGATGCAACGCCGCTGCGGCTCGAGTTCCGGCGGGACTCGCGTCTTGCATCCGACGACCTCACAGCTCACAAGCATTTCGTCCCAAGGCTTTCCGGCGGCCCTTACGACAAAGAGGCGAGGGAACGCACCCAGTATTCAAGAGTTTTGTAACACCGCAGAGCGCCAAAATCCAGCACCGGGAGGGTTCGCGCTTCCAATTGTGCAAGGCCACAGGCGCGCGAAGGCGCGCGTGTACTGCTTTTTCTTTCGTATTTGCTGTGCTAGACTATCGCAGCAAGGGCAACATCTGCTCCTGCCAGTTTCTTCTTCGAGGCAATCTGGATGTCCGGACACTCAAAGTGGGCGACGATCAAGCACAAGAAGGCGGCGACAGACGCGCGCCGCGGGAAGATTTTCACCAAAATCATCCGCGAAATCATGATTGCCGCACGTTCGGGCGGAGCAGATCCGAACACGAATCCTCGCCTGCGAACGGCTATCCTGGCCGCGAAGAACGAAAATATGCCCAACGACAATATCGAGCGCGCTATTCTGCGCGGAAGCGGCCAGATGGAAGGCGAGACGCTTGAGGAAGTGACGTTTGAGGGATACGGTCCGGGAGGCGTGGGAATGCTGGTGCAGGTGGTGACCAGCAATCGCAACCGGATTGTGAGCGAGATTCGACACCTGATGTCGAAGCATGGCGGAAACATGGCGGAGTCGGGTGCCGTGGGCTGGATGTTCCATCGCAAAGGCGACATTACGGTTCCGAAAGAAGCGGCGAACGAAGAGAAAATGATGGGCATCGTACTCGATGCGGGTGCGGAAGACCTGAAGGACGATGGATCTTCGTGGGAGGTTGTGACGCCGCCCGAAGAATTCGAAAAAGTCCGCGAAGCGCTGACGGCGGCGGGAATCACTCCGGCAGCGGCGGAGATCGCCTGGGTGCCGCAGAATTACGTCAAGCTTACAGGAGCACAGGCGCAGCAAATGCTTCGGATGGTAGAAGCGCTCGAAGAGCACGACGACGTGCAACACGTCTACGCCAATTTCGACATCGATGAGAAAGAAATCCAGGCGGCAGTAGCCAGCTAAGTTTTCTGCGAAAGATCGCCTTACCAACCACAAGCATTTTCTGCATCGCATAGTGTTGTTCGCGCGGCGCTTCCCTAAAATTTTGCTACCGAAACAATTTCGTCTGCGCGTAGACTGAGCCGGAGCAGTTCGGCAACAGCATGCGAGCGAATATCGGAGCGGCGCACAACTCGATTCGTGTTCTGGGCCTCGACCCAGCGCTGGCCGGAGCGACCGGCTATGGCGTGGTCGAGTTGGAAGGCACGGCGGCACGAATGTTGCGCTTCGGCGCGTTGCGATTCCCTTCGCGAGCGGATTTTTCCGCGCGGCTGCGCGAAATTCACCAGATGGTGGCGGAGCTAGTGGAGGAATTTGCTCCTGACGCCGTTGCGGTCGAATCCGTATTCACTGCGCTAAATATGCGCACAGCTCTTAAACTGGCCGAGGTGCGGGGAGTGATTTTGCTTGCCGCCGCGCAAGCGGACATTCCCACGCGAAGCTACTCGCCGCGGGAAGTGAAAGCCAGCATCGCCGGCTACGGCGGAGCATCGAAACAACAGATGCAACAAATGGTGAAAGTCCAACTGGGACTTTGCGAACTGCCGGAACCGGCTGATGCCGCCGATGCGCTGGCCGTGGCGCTCTGCCACGCGCACGCCGCGAGAGTCCAAGTGCAGATTTCGCGGGGGACGAAATTGAATCGCACGACAGCCGCCGATGGAACTCGCAGTTTGTCGCGCAGCCATTTGCCGGCAGCACGCATCCCAATCCATCGATGAAATCGAAATATTGCCATCTTCCAATTGCATTTGCCGCGGCTCTATTGTTGGCATCGTTCGCGCCGACTACCGCACAGGCACAGACGGGGGATCCGGGGACGGCGCCGCCTCAGGCGGGGACGCTGACGTTTCGCAAAGTCTTCAAGTCCAGCTATCCGGAATTCGTCGAAATCAAAGTGAATGCGAATGGCGCGGGAACGTGGGACATTCGTCAGCTGGACGACCCTGCGAATCCCCAGCCACTCCAAATTAGCCAGCCGCTGGCACACAAGATGTTCGATCTTGCGGCGCAGCTCCATGACTTCGAGGGAGTGAACCTGGACGTGCACAGGCGCATCGCCGACCTCGGCCAGAAAACATTTCGCTATCAGAATGGTTCGGAGATTCACGAAGTGAGCTTCAATTACACAATCAACGGCACGGCCGATCAGCTTCTTGCCATCTTCGACGGGCTGCAGCGGCAAGAGCTCGACTTCAGCGATTTGGAACGGACGATGCGGTACGACCATCTGGGCGTGAATGAGATCATCAATCGCATTCAGGGCGACCTGAAGAATAAGCTGCTTCCGGAACCGCAAGCCCTGCTGCCGGCGCTCGACGAGGTGGCAAAGGATTCTGATCTGCTCGATATGGCCCGGCAGGGTGCACGGGCCATCGCTGAAGAAATCCGCAACAGCAGCTAGTCTTTCCAGCCTGACCGAACCTGCCGTCGAAAATAAATTTACTTGACGGAGACTTGCAGGAGCGTGAGCATATCAGGAACGAGACCGCGCAACCGCTCGATGTGGGGCAACGTCTTAACTTGCGGGATACCCGCAAGGGGGTGCGCTATGCGGCGCTTGATCTTCCATCTCCTGCTGCTCGGGATTGCCTCTGTTCTTTTCGCGAACTTGACTCAACAGGCTTGTGCTTCTGACCTCAGCTACGCGCGCATTGTGCGCGTGAGTCTGGTCGAGGGAGATGTCCAAGTCTCTCTTCCCGACCATCCGAAATGGCAGGCGGCAGCGCAGAACATGCCTATCACGCAAGGCGTCACGGTGGGCACAAATGAAGGCGTGGCTGAAGTGCAGTTCGAAGACGGCACAATGGCGTGGATCGGTGAAAACACGCTTGTGCAATTCACAGAACTTGCGCTTTCGGATGGCGGCCGGATCACGAAGCTGACGCTGGCTCAGGGCACAGTGAGCCTTGATGCGGCGTTGAAGAGCGCCGATTCCTTCACGCTTGCCTGCGGCAAAGAGACGATTACGGTTCCGAAGCACTCGTTATTTCGAGTGGATGCGTTCCGCGATGGCGCGTCGGTGAGCGTTCTGCAAGGTCAAGTGCAAGTCAGCGACGCGAGCGGGCAGCAGTTGGTGACCAAAGGGAAAACGCTGGCGTATCGCGGCCATGAAGAGACGGCCGTTGTGACGGCGAATCCGAAAGCAGACCAATGGGATCGTTGGGTGAATCAGCGCGAACAGTTCAATGAGAACGAGACAAATCAGACGCTCGCTTACACGAATTCGCCGGTGAGCTACGGCCTTGGAGACCTGGCCGAGTACGGCTCGTGGAGTTATATGCCCGGATTCGGGTACGGCTGGCAGCCGTACGGCATGGGAAGCTGCTGGATGCCTTTCACAAATGGGAATTGGGGCTTCTATCAGGGATTCGGCTGGACGTGGATTAGCGGTGAGCCGTGGGGCTGGTTGCCATATCATTTCGGCAGTTGGAATTTCTCGCCATCTTATGGCTGGATGTGGTTCCCCTCTTCATTTGATTTCTGGAATCCCGCGCCTGTGAATTGGTATTCGAATGGGAACGATGTCGGATGGTGGCCGGCGACATTCTCGGCTCCGTCGCAACTGATGCTCGACCAATTCGTCGGCGGATGCTCGGGGATGGGAGCAGGATGGCTGGCAGGATATTATCCCGGCGCCGGAAGAGCAGCAGCCAACGAGAGGAAGGCTTCGGCACTCGGCAGACTCTCTCCGCGCAGCAAAGCGCCGGCTCCGCCACGGCTTATGCTGACGGCAAAGAGATTGGGCGACGGCGGCCGCATCCGGATGATGGCCTTCGGAAGCATTGACGGGGGAGTACGGCCTTTGATGAGCGAACCGCTCGAAAACGGCAGATTGCCGAAGTTCACGGAAGTCGCTGGAGGAGCCGATCGTGGGTTGCCGACTGTTTCGCGGACGCTCGCGCCAACAGCGCCCGATATGGTTCATTTGCAGAAGACCTTGGCAAGCGTGGGAAGAATTCAGGCGCTGAATTCGAGTCTGCCTTCCGCGCCAACGCGTGAATCACTGAGGCTTACGAACGCAATGAACATGCCAACACGGATTCCGCACAGCCCGCCACGAATGAGTTTTCAGCCGTCGCGAGACGCAAACGGGAACTCATTCTCGCGGTCTTCTGGAGGAGGCAATTCGAGTTTCGCGGCGTCTTCGTCGGCCTCTTTCAGCCATGCTGCGTCAACGTCCGGCGGCGCGCATTCCTCGGGCTCGGGAGCGTCGGGGGGGCATCCTCGCTGATTTGTAGATCGCGATGAGGGCTCGTGCGTCAGCGCACGATAATTCCTGCGTAGCCAACCACATCGTCGATGTCATGAGTTACATCGGCTGAAGTCGCGTAGCGGACAAGTTCCGCCTGCGTCGCACCGAGGTCCTTCACAGCGGTCAGCATAACCACCACAGGTCCATATCCACACATGGTGATGCGCTCTCTTCGCACTGTGTCATAAAGCTGCCGGGCATCGAGAGCGAGGATCGGGTCGATTGCCTTGCGATCCTTCGTGCGCGTGATGGCGTCGCTCTCGCGATGGTTCATGTCTGAACTCGCCACAATCAGAATTTCATCTTTTTGTGCGCGCACAACTTTCGCGACCGCGTGTCCCAGCATTTCGAGCGCCTCGAAGCGATCACTGCCGATCACAATGGGCGCAAAAGTGAAATTTTTCGCGAGGCGCTGCAAGAATGGTAATTGCACTTCGACGGAATGTTCCACGGCATGGGCGACGGCATCTTCGCGCAGAAGCGGAAAAGCCTTTTGCAGCTCCGACGCCAGAGCCGCGTCGATGCGGGCGTCGCCGAGCGGCGTTTGCCACGCGCCCTCGGAGAGGATTGCAAATCGCTCGCCCTGAGGATAGTGGCGCGGACCGAGAAGAATGAACCGCGACGGCAACTCCAACGCGGAATAAACCGCGCCCGCGACGTGTCCGGAATAAATGTACCCGGCATGCGGCACGATACAGCCTCGCGCGTGGATTCGCTCCTTCGCAGGAATCGTGCGCGGAGTCATGCACTTGTCAAGCTGGCGCAACAGAACAGACGGGTCGGCAGGATAAAAACGCCCAGCAACGGCAGGGGGACGAATCATGAGGGGATTCTACAGCGATTCGCGCTAGAAGGCTTTCGAGGCTTTGCCGTGAATCTCTTCGGCGGTGTTTGTGTTGTGGTCGTATTTGATCGTTACGTGATCGCCGGACTGGTAGCCGCCCTGATCGATGAGTTTCTGAAGCTTGTTCCTGAGATTCG
>JASHRL010000330.1 GCA_030037355.1 Candidatus Acidiferrales bacterium
AATCGCATCAACATCAGCCTCGATTCGCTCGACCGGGGGAAATTCGAGAAGATTACGCGGACGCGGTCGTTCGATCATGTGATGGCCGGAATCGATGCGGCGCAGGCCTCGCCGCTGCGGCCGGTGAAAGTGAATGCCGTGCTGGTGCGCGGATTGAATGACGACGAGGTGGAGGCGTTTGCGGCGTTTGCGCGGGAGCGCGATTTGATCATGCGCTTCATCGAATTCATGCCGCTCGATGCGGACCGCGCATGGACGCGCGATTTGATGGTGCCTGCGGCAGAAGTGAAGCAGCGAATCGAGGTGCGCTGGCCGCTGGTTCCCGTGGCGCACGAGCGCAGCGAGACGGCGCGGAAGTTCCGGTTCGCGGACGGGCGCGGAGAGATCGGACTGATCGCGCCGGTGACGCAAGCCTTCTGCGGATTCTGCTCACGCATTCGGCTGACGGCGGATGGAAAGCTGCGAACGTGCCTCTTCAGCAAGGAAGATCATGATTTGAGGCATTTGCTGCGCGGCGCGGCGAGCGACGAGGAAATCGCGGAGGAGATTCGCGGAATCGTCATGGAAAAAGAAGCCGGCCACAGAATCAACGAGCCAGATTTTATGCCGCCGTCGCGGACGATGGTCTATATTGGCGGGTAACCGAAGCCCATGGCGGACGAGGAACAGAAGCTTTTCAGTCTTCCCGAAGCGGAGCGCACGCGCGCAGAGCTGGAGCCGGTGCTGCTGGAAGCGATGGAAGCACGCCGGTTGATGCAGTCTATTGATGAGAAGCTTGGAGAGCTCGGAGCGCGGATTCAAATGGCGGGAGGGATGCGGTTCAATTACGAAGTTGCGGCGGGGCAGCGGCTGGAGCGCAATACGTACGAAAAATCTATCGAGCGCGCGGTCGAGAAAATTCACGCGACGGGATGCCTGGTGAAGGATTTGGACAAGGGGCTGCTGGATTTTCCGGCGCGATTGAACGACGAGGATGTTTATTTTTGCTGGCGCGTCGGCGAGGACCGCATCCGCTTTTATCACCGGCAGGACGAAGGTTTTGCGGGGCGCAAGCCGATCGATCCGCGCGACGCCGGTTACAAGAATCCAATTCAATAACAAAAACGGCGCAAGGCAGGACTGCGGCGAGGAACGGCGCGCGCGGGCGGGAAGAATTTTGCGAACGAGGATACTGTGAGTGAAACGGCGAACCGATTGAAGGATTCCGCGAGCCCCTATTTGCGATCGGCGGCGCATCAGCCGGTGGATTGGCACGAATGGGGCGAGGCGGCGTTTGCGAAAGCGCGCGCGGAGGAGAAGCCGATACTGCTGGACATCGGCGCGGTGTGGTGCCACTGGTGCCACGTCATCGACCGCGAAAGCTACGAAAATCCCGAGATTGCCGCGCTAATCAATCAATTTTATGTAGCGGTGAAAGTGGACCGCGACGAGCGGCCGGATGTCGACTCGCGGTATCAAGCGGCGGTGAGCGCGATTTCCGGGCAAGGCGGATGGCCACTGACGGCATTTTTGACGCCGGACGGGAAACCGTTTTTCGGCGGAACGTATTTCCCGCCGGAAGACGCGATGGGACGGCCGGGATTCAAGCGCATTCTCGTTTCGATTGCGGAGGCGTTTCGCGAGAAACGCGGCGACGTGGATCGCTCGGCGGCGGCGCTGGAAGATGCGGTGCAAAAGGCGGAACTTTTCGCAGGCGCGCGCGGAGCGTTTGATCCGGCGATCATCGAGCAGATGGCGGGCGCAATCGTGCAGCGGTTCGATGCGCGCAACGGCGGATTTGGGCAAGCGCCGAAATTTCCGCACACTTCCGCCATAGATTTGCTGCTGGAGCTTTCGCAGCCAGCGCGCGATTCGCACCTTTTTTATATCGCGAGCCGGACGCTCTCGAAGATGGCGATGGGTGGAATTTACGACCAGCTCGGCGGAGGATTTCACCGCTATTCGGTGGATGAGCGATGGTGCGTGCCGCATTTCGAGAAGATGTCGTACGACAATTCGGAGCTGCTGAAGAATTATCTGCACGCATTTCAAGTCGCGAGGATGCCGGGAACGCGCAAGACGGATGAGACGCGGATGAGCGAGCTCTTTCGCGAGACAGCGGAAGGAATCATTGCGTGGGTGTTCAGTACGCTGAGCGACGGCGAGCGAGGCGGATTTTACGCGAGCCAGGATGCGGATATTTCGCTCGACGACGATGGCGATTACTTTACGTGGACGCAGGAGGAGTTGCGCGCGGCGCTCACGCTGGAGGAAGCGCGCGTGATGGAAGAGTATTACGACGTCGGCCCTATCGGCGAAATGCATCACAACCCGGCGAAAAATGTGCTGTGGGTGTCGTCGAGCGTGGAAGATGTCGCAAAACACAATGCGATGAACGAGAGCGACGCGCGACTGGTAATTGCGCGAGCGAAAGGGAAAATGCTTGCGGCGCGCGAGCAGCGGAAGGCTCCGGCCGTGGACCGGACGATTTACGTGAGCTGGAATGCGATGTTTGCGTCGGCTTTTCTCGAAGCGGCACGCGTGCTGGGACGAGAGGATTGCAAAGAATTTGCGCTGAAGACGATTGACCGGATCCTTGCGGAAGCATGGGACCCCGCAAAGGGGTTTCAGCATCGCGTCGGCGGCGCGAGAATCGAAGGAATGCTCGACGACCAGATTTTTATGGCTGCGGCACTGCTAGATGCATATGAAGCGACACTGGAGCGGCGGTATTTCGACGCCGCGGAGCGCGCGATGCAATTGGCAATCGAAAAATATGGCGACGCGGAAGGTGGAGGATTTTTCGACCGCGCGTCGGATGTCGCGCCGATGGGGGGTCTCGACGTGCGGCGAAAAGCGTTTCAGGATTCACCGACGCCGGGAACGAATTCGACGGCAGCGGTTGTGCTCGAACGGCTCTGTGGATTCACGGGCAACGCAAAATATCGCGAGTGGGGCGAGCGCACACTCGAGGCATTCGCTGGGATTGCAGCGCAATACGGAATGTTCGCGGCGACGTATGGCTTAGCGGCAGCACTGCACTTGCGACATGCGCTGCAAGTGGTGATCACGGGCGCGGCAGGAGATAGGAAGGCTGCGGCGCTCGAAGCGGCGGCGAATTCGGTTTATCGGTTTGGCAAAGCAGTGCTGCGCGTGACGCCGGAGGTTGTTTCAGCGGGTGCGCTCGCGCCGGCGCTGAAAGAGACGATTCCGCATCTCGATGCAAATGTGGCGCAGGCGTTCGTCTGCGCGGGGACTTCGTGCTATCCGCCAGTGAGTGAAGAGCACAAATTGATCGAATTGTTGTCAGGCGCAGGACAGCAAGCGGCGGCGAAGTGAACAAAACGAAACGAAAATCACCGTCATCCGATAAAAAAACAAAATCGCTGCCGCGCACGCGGAAAATCGCGCCGCTCGAAACGCGGCGACTGCTGCTGCGGCCTCTGGAACTTGCCGACGCCGAGCAGATCCAAATGCACTTTCCGCATTGGGAGATTGTGCGCTATTTGCGAAACATTGTGCCGTGGCCTTATCCGGCGGATGGTGCACTGCGATACGTTCGTGATAGCGCCCTTCCGGCTATCGAGCGCGGGGAAGCCTGGCACTGGACGCTGCGGTTGAAAACCGAACCCCAGCAGGTAATCGGTTTCATCAGCTTGATAAAAGGCAAAAGTGAGAACCGCGGCTTCTGGATGGGATTGCCGTGGCAAGGACGCGGATTGATGAGCGAGGCGTGCGATGCGGTGACGGACTATTGGTTCGACGTGTTGAAGTTCCCCGTGTTGCGCGTACCGAAAGCGACGGAGAACGCGGCTTCGCGACGCATCTCGGAGAAACAAGGGATGCGCGTGGTTGGCACGGAAGAGCGCGACTATGTTTCCGGACGGCTTCCCGGAGAAATATGGGAGATCACAGCGGAAGAGTGGCGCAAACGCAGACGCGCCAGGCATTAAGCGCCCTGTGCTGTTCGGCGGAGTCGGAATGGCAGACCACGCGCGTTAATTTGCGCCGGCGGCTGTTTGTTTCACGCGATGCAATGTATCCGGCTCTTCGAACGCGCCCGGCGTGCCAGCGATTTGCGCGATGAACTTGCGCAACTCATCCGGCGGAGCGGTGAAGAGGATGTCGCCATCGGACTTTTCGTCCATCATTTGATGCGCGACGGAGATTTTTCCCGCTTTGAATTGTGCGATGAGCCAATCGTGATTGAGACCCGCGGTCTGGAGAGTGTCCCCGTTGAGAGAAACTTTGTAGATTAGATGCAAAGGAACAACGCCGCCGGGGAGATCGATGTCTTTGCCGTTCTGGGACTGGCTGTCGAAAATCGCGTCAGCGAAAAGATCGCTGCCGAGACGAAAGAGATGAACGCTGTAGCGCGCTTCGATGTTGGAATCCGGATCTCTGCCGGAAATTTCATAGGAGCCGTCGGACTTTTGCTGAATGGTGGTCTTGATGGCGTCTTTGTCCGATCCTATCCAGGCGCCGACGAGGCCAGGTTCGCGGACGTTGTCGGTGGAAATATAGTAAGGGTGAATCGAATACGCGCAGCCACCGAGAAGAAATGTTGCTGCAACGACTGCGAGGAAGAAGCAGAACTTCGAGGCGCGCATGCGTCACCTCCGACGATGATTAGGCGAATGATATCATCGCGAGCACGGCGCGGCCAGCGTACCGCAAGTGCATTCCCGGTGTGGACGACGGCGGGTTGATGCCGGTTGCGAGCGATGCGATAATGAACACGGAATGATTTCGAAATGATTTTTTGAGAGCGAATCGAGTTTGGGGCGGGGGGAAAATCATGGCGATCAGAGACGGATGGATTGAAAAAAGGCTGGCGACGGCGGGCGTGAACGGAAACCGTAACGTTTCGCAGATGCACTACGCGCGGCTCGGGGTCGTGACCGAGGAAATGGAGTATGTCGCCAAGCGCGAGAAGGTCGCGGCGGAGCTGGTGCGCGACGAAGTGGCGCGAGGCCGCGCGATTATTCCTGCGAACATCCATCACAAAAATCTGGAGCCCATGGGCATTGGCGTGGCGTTCAAATGCAAAATCAACGCGAATATCGGAAATTCGGCGACGACGTCGAACATCGACGAGGAACTGGAAAAGCTGCACCGCTCGGTGCACTACGGTTCGGATACGGTGATGGATCTTTCGACTGGCGGTGACATTCCGAAGATTCGCAAAGCGATCATCGATGCTTCGCCGGTGCCGATCGGGACGGTGCCGATTTACGAAGCGCTCTCGCGCGTGCGACGGACGGAGGATTTGACGATCGAGCTGATGCTCGAAGTGATCGAAGAACAGGCCGAGCAGGGCGTGGATTACATGACGATTCACGCGGGTGTGCTGCGGGAATTCTTGCCAATGGTGCGGAACCGCATCACGGGAATCGTGAGCCGCGGCGGAGCGCTGCTGGCCGTGTGGATGAGCCATCACAAGAAGCAGAATTTTCTCTACGAGCATTTCGAAGAAATCTGCAAGATTTTCAAGAAACATGACGTGAGCTTTTCGCTCGGCGATGGATTGCGGCCGGGGTCGCTGGCGGACGCGAGCGACGAAGCACAGTTTGCGGAGCTGAAAGTACTGGGCGAGCTGACGAAAAAAGCGTGGGAGCACGATGTGCAGGTGATGATCGAGGGGCCGGGGCACATTCCGATGGACCAGATCGAGCTGCAGGTGAAAAAAGAAAATGAGTTGTGCCACGAAGCACCGTTTTACACTTTGGGGCCGCTCGTGACGGATATCGCGCCGGGATACGATCACATCACGAGCGCGATCGGCGCGGCGATGATCGGATGGCACGGCGCATCGATGCTGTGCTACGTGACACCGAAGGAACACCTCGGATTGCCGAACGCGGATGATGTGCGGCAGGGCGTTATCGCCTATAAGATCGCGGCGCACGCAGCGGACGTGGCGCGGCATCGTCCGGGAGCGCGGGACCGCGACGACGCGCTGAGCTATGCGCGATTTTTATTCGACTGGGACAAACAATTCGATCTTTCGCTCGATCCACAAACGGCGCGGGCGATGCATGACGAAACTTTGCCGGATGATTTCTACAAGGAAGCCAAATTCTGCTCGATGTGCGGACCGAAATTCTGCTCGATGAATCAGACGCAGATTGCCGAAGCGAATGACGGTCTGGATCAGCAGGCGCGGCAGGAGAAATTCGTGAAGCTGCTGGCAAAGGTGGCGCGGTAGGCGGGAGACGATTCGGATGAGGAGGGCGCAATGGGAATGTTCAACGTGACGGTCAGGCTTAGCAACCTGGCGGCGCCTAGCCGAACTGAGGAAGTGTCGCTGATTGTAGATACCGGCGCGACTTTGTCCTGGATTCCCCGCGAGGTGTTGCAGAAGTTGAGCATCGTTCCATTTTCGCGGCTGCCTTTTTCCCTTGCCGATGGCCGCAGGCTGGAGCGGGACGTCACCGCGGTTTTATTGAGTATCGACGGGCGAAAGGCGCCTGTGCAGGTAGCGTTCGGAGAGGAAGGCGAAGAAGCTGTCCTGGGGGCAACAGCACTGGAAGGGCTCGGTTTCATGGTTGACCCGGTGGCGAAGAAGCTGCTGCCGCGTGATCTGCTCGCGCTCAGGGTGGTGGAAGAGAACTTTCGAAGCGGGAAATGCGTAACCTTAGGTAGAGGCTGCTGAGGCGGGCCGGAGCGCAGTCGAGGAGGCGCCGTGATGATCTTCTTTGCGTTAGCGATCTTGATGTATTTTCTGCCGTCGATCATCGGCCACAACAAGCACAACGCAGCGGGCATTTTCCTGGTGAATTTTTTCCTGGGTTGGACGATTGTCGGCTGGGTGGTGGCGCTCTTCTGGGCATGCACTTCAGGGCCGCGCATGCCGGTGATGGTTGTTGCCGGGCCAGCGCGATATTGCAATGGGTGCGGAACGCTGAGCGCTGTGGGAGCGCATTTCTGTGCTGCGTGCGGCAGACCAGTTTAGAATTTCGATTCGCGACGCGCGTGCGATATCCGCGTCCGTAGTCCGCGAGTCTGTGACAGAAAAAATCAGAGTGGAGGGCTATTCGGACGATGCCACAAATGGCAGCGAATGACGGTCTGCGCGAAGAATTCAATCGCTGGGCGGGCGAAGGCAAGGGCGAAAGCATGGAAAAGGAGCATCGCCCGATTGTCGAGCCGACGCTCGCGATGATGCAGTTTGCGCGCGATGAAGCGGTGCTCGACGTGGGAAGCGGTGGCGGATGGCTGGTGCGCGAACTGGCGACGCGCGTGCCGCAAGGACGCGTGCTGGGAATTGACGTCTCGAACGAAATGGTCGAGCGGGCGCGGCGCGCGACGGCAGAGACGAAAATTGAGAATGCGGAATTCATGGTCAGCAGCGTGGATGCGATTCCGCGGGAAGATAACGCCTTTGATAAAGTGGTTTCGGTCGAGTCGTCGTATTACTGGCCGGATCCGGCGGCGGGGATTCGCGAGATTTTTCGCGTCCTGAAACCGCGCGGGTCGGCGTGGATTTTGATCAATTATTACCGCGACAACCCGTATTGCCATCAGTGGGCAAAGTTACTGCAGATTCCGACGCACCTACTTTCGGGCGATGAGTGGGCAAAACTGTTTCGCAGCGCGGGGTTCGTTAGAGTGGCGCACCAGCGCATTGTAGACCCCACGCCGACGCCAGAGAGTTACACGGGCCGATGGTTCCGCGACGCGAAGGAGCTCGAGGCCTTCCGGCGCGAGGGCGCGCTCCTGGTCCACGGCTCGAAGCCTGCCTGAGCCGAGACTTCGGAGATAGCCGTAACTTACATATCTTGTTTGATTTGGCGTGAGGGTGTGACTATACTCTTGCGCCGCGTTAGGACGGAGAAGCGGGTTAGATTCGACGGGAAGCTCAAATTGACCGGTGGAGAGGTTGGGATGGCGTTTCAGAGGGCTGCGAAGAAAGATGAAATTCCGGCGGGCGAGATACGGGAGTTTCAGGTGGGCGATAAAACCGTGGCCGTGGCGCACGTCGACGATAAGTTCTTTGCAATCAATGGTATCTGCTTGCATCAAGGCGGGCCGCTCGGAGAGGGACTGCTCACAGGGACGACGGTTAGCTGCCCGTGGCATGGATGGGAATACAACGTGACGACGGGCAAGTTGACTCAGGATCCAGCGCATGGCGTTGCGTGCTATAAGGTTGAGGTAAGGGGAGACGAGATTTTCGTGGATATCGGCTGAACTGGATGCGAACGGGCCTGCGCGCCCAAGTTTGGATGCTCGGGGCGAGAGAGCGGCGTAGACAGTCGCCGGATGCGAGATTTTCTTACGTTTTTTCGTACTAAGAGTCACATTTCTGATTGTTTCTTTTGCACTTCCATGTATAGTTCGCCGGTTACAGGGAGGCTATGAATCGTTCCGCCACTCGTACGGTCGCTCGACCTCATCAATGGCTGCTGGCTGTAGACCCGCGCGTCTACCACTGGGATACGCTCTTCGTCAAAGGCAAGGAAATGTGGCGGCACGCGGGCAGCAAGCCCGATGCGCTACGACAAATGAAGCAGATGCGGAGAGGCGATCGAGCGCTTTGCTACCACGGCAAACCGGAGTATGCGCTTTACGCGATCGCGGAAGTGACGCGTGACCCGTATCCGGATCCGCACGATCCGACACCGAAGCATCTGGTGATCGATTTGCGCGCACTCGAACGGCTGCCGCGGCAAGTGTCGCTTGAAGAATTGCGCGAGAATCGCGCACTGCGCAAAGTGAAGTTCCTGAAAAATCCTCGCATGACGATTTCGCCGCTGCAAGAGGAAGAGTATTCGGAAATTTTGCGGCTAGCGGGAATTGTCGCCGCGCCGGGAATTCCGCTGCCCTAAAGGCGAGCGGGAGCCGTTCGTTTCGCAAAACCTAAAATGGAATTAAGATAGCTGACGGCGACAGGCGCGTTTGTGATTGCTGCGCCGATCAAGCGCGAGAGCGGGCCAGTGCGCGGGTTCGCGATTTTGCTGGATTGAGTTAGCAGAAATTTTCGTTGAGGAGAATTCTTGCCAGAGTTGCCGGAGGTCGAGACAGTCGTGCGCGGATTGCAGATGTTGCTGCCAGGCCGCGGAATCACGGGAGTGCGCCTCGGCAAGACGGATTTCATCGACGATCCGGCGGCGCTTGAAGAAAATGTGCCGGGGTGCAGGATTGCCTCTGTCAGGCGCCACGGGAAATTTCTGGTTTTGGAATTGGAAAAAAATGGCAC
>JASHRL010000331.1 GCA_030037355.1 Candidatus Acidiferrales bacterium
AATGCGGCTTCGAGCCTGAGCGTCAAAGCGCGGTTCAGCCAGCCAGATAAGAGAAGCAACGAAAGACCATAATCAACCACAAGACAGGCGGCGACAGCGAGCAGGAGAATCCGGAGCCAGCGAGGCAGGCGGCGCGCGCGGGCAGTCGTAGCAGGAGACAAGGGACGAAGGCCGAAGCTTCTCGGCTGGTTAGGATCAAGTGTCGGTGCGAGGGCCATCAGCGAGATCTACCCTCGTTGCCGTCCTCGGCGAGCAACGCTTCCAAGGCCAGACCAGCTGCCGCCTGTTCGGCCGATTTCTTGCTGCGGCCTTCGGCTTCGGCCAACGAACGGTCGTCGACACGAACCGAAACGCGGAATGTCTTTTGATGTTCCGGGCCTGACTCCTTGATGATGCGGTACTCCGCCGGATGCATTCCCCGGCTTTGTAACCATTCCTGCAGAGCGGATTTGTTGTCTTCGCCTGCGAGCAAGGATTCGGTGAGCGGGGCTCCGTTAAGAAGCGTTCGCTCAACGAATGCAGCCGCGGGTTCGAAGCCAGCATCGCGAAAAATTGCACCGACGACGGCTTCATACGCGTCGGCAAGCAAATTTCGCTTCTTGCGACCGCCGGTTTTTTCCTCGCCCGGCCCCAGACGCAGATGATCGCCGAGGCGCAGCCTATTCGCAGCTGCCTCGGCGCTGGCGGCGCTCACGAGCCGGGCACGAGCTTTCGAGAGACTCCCTTCGTCCCAATCCGGAAAACGGACTACGAGAACCTGGCTCACAGCCAAACCGAGAACGCTATCTCCCAAGAATTCGAGCCGCTCGTTGTGGCGTTCATCAGAGAGGAAAGTATGCGAACGATGCGTGAGCGCTCGCTCCAGCCATCCGATCTTCTGAAACCGGTGGCCAAGTCTGGCTTCGAGATCTTCCCTTTCCGGCTCGGTCATTTGGTGGTGCGCTCAGCTCCAAGAATTTCAGGGTTTGTGCGGGGCCGCAGGTTGCGAAGCCGCCTTGGCCTTCGCCGCAGCGCCATTGTGCTTGCAAGTATCTTGCAAACTCGACTGCATTGCGGCGCAGGAATCATACGCCTTGGAAGCGTCCGCGAACTTCTGCAACTGATCGAGATCCAGTCCAAGGATGAAGAAATCGGTCGGATCATTATCGGTCGTGGCTTGGGTCGCCTGCTGGAGATCGTCGGACGACTGCTGATACTTGCCCTCGCGGAAATAAACGAGGCCCAGGCCGCTATATGCTTCCGAGGTGGCGCTGGCCTTGCTTTCGGCGAATTGCTCATCGGTCGCCTGGGCAGGCTTGGGCAACGTCGGCAAAAGCTCGAGAGCGTGTTTTTCATACTGCTCAGCCTTAGCAAGCTGGTTCGGATAATCCGGAGCGCTGGGGTTAACGCGGGGTATTATCCAGCCGACAGGGACAAGAACACTGACGTCATCCGGATTCAATTGGAGAGCCAAGTTGGAAGTGCTAAGCATTTTGGCGATGTCGTGTTTTTGGAAATAGAAATTCGTCAATCGCGAAGCCACCCATGCGCGGTAATGACTCTGCGGATAGTTCTTCAAGAAATCTTCGGACCCCTGGACTTCCTTATCGAGATCGGGCGTGGGCGACTGGGTCATGTCGAACAACGCCTTATAATCAGCTTCTTCCTTCGGGTTGACCGCGGGCGCCGGCTGCGTTTGCTGGCCACCCGGATGAACCAGAGACGGCGGCTGAGACTGCTGCCCTGATTGCTGGCCCTGCTGGGACTGAGTTTGCTGCGCGAAGAGCGCAGACGATAAACTCAAGCAAGCCAAAGTTGTGACTGCCACCAGAATTCCTGTCCTTCGTTTCATCGAGTTTCCTTCCCTTGCGCCGCGCCCGGCGGCGATTTCGTCAGAAGTTACTGCTTCTGTGATGCTGCCGGGGCCCGGTATGGCGAATCAATTCCTTGTTGCGCTGCAGCGCGCGCGGCCTCGGGCGCGCCGTTTACACTCAGTGCCGCTCGATACTCGTTCAAAGCGACGTCACGGTCGCCCCCAATGTCATGCATGCGGCCCAAGTAGATATGAGACCAAGCGAGAATATCGGGGCTGGGGGGTGCTTCCTTCGAGTTCGGAGCGGCAGGCTCGACGAGCTTTTCAAAAATCTCCTCGGCCTTTTGGCCCTGATTCTGCAAGAGCGACGCAAGAGCAAGGCCATAGAGAGCGCGCGGAAGATTGGGATGCTGATCGAGGATGCTTTGAAATGTCGCGGCGGCTCCGGCGGCATCCTGCATGGCAATTTGGCGGTCGCCACGGATGAGCGCGTTGTTCAGTACGGCTTCACCCACGGCGTTGGCGGATACACCTTCACCGCCAATTCCGCCAGATTGAATTTGTTCTCCGGCAGGCGCGAACTGCACGCTCTGCAGGCGCTTTTCTTCCCGCGCCACATTGATGCTGCGAATCAGATCCGGCATATAAATCCGCATGGAAGCCTGGGATTTTTCAAATACGGCCAGTTGCTCGTAAATCGGCCGGACAAGAATGAAGCCGGTGCGATCGTTTGCGGCCAATGACGTCTCCAGCGGAGCCGGCGGCAATTTCCGCAGCTTCAATTCCACTGCACGGACAAGACATTCGTCGAATAAACCAACAAAATCGTCCTGGTAGGAATACGGAAGCTGCGGCGCGCGGGCGGCGATGCCCAAGAGCGCGCGGCGCATGGAAATGGCCGGCTGATATGCGAGAACTTCGGGATCCAGAAGAAAGTGCAGGAAAGCATGACGGATGTCTTCCAGAGGCAGCACGGTACGCGTTCCAACCACGACAATGTAATGATTCCCGACATTCCGGAAATCCACGCGCGGGCCGACGAGCATTGCGGGAATTACCGTGAATGTGCGGCCCTGCTCGGGATCAAGGATTTCGCGGAGATAGACAGTGCTCTGGAGAACGATCTGACGCAGAGGATCGGCGAGACGGTTCGCTTCCTGCTCCATCTGCGGTTCGGCCGTAGCCCACTCGTGGTCAATCTGAGCCTCTGAATAAAAGTCGCGAAGAACGTCGGAAAAGCCGTCGATGAAAAGCACAGCCGGGGGCAATTCGTCATGCGAAACCATGAAACGAAGTTGTGGCGGAGGCCCGACGACAAGAGCAAAAGACATATACGGCGCGAGGGTCTCATTCGGATCGGCATGCTGATGCTGAGAATAGAAACGGCGGAGGGCGACGGTTGCGGGGCCCTTTAATTGAAGCATGCGAGCCTGAATATCGGTTTCGAGGGGGCTGGAATCGAGCGTGTTCGAATTGGCGCCAAAACCTGCAGCGTCCAGAGCGCACATGGTCGCGAAGAGCTGTGGACTCAATTGCACGCTGATCGGACTTGCCGAGGCTCCAGTGGCGTTTGCGATGTCCTGCGCGGAAGCCCGAAGCGCAGACATGCATGAAATGAAGCACAAAACAACGGCAACAAAAACGTGCAGAGCAAGATGCCGGCTAGCTTTTGGACTCATCATGTCCGTGGTTTTTGGACGAAAGGCGCGCCACCGCAAGAACTTAGTCCTCTCCTTCAGACTGATGCTCCACACCCGGTGCAAGGAGATCACTGACGTGAGATTCTCACTTTATAGGGCTGGGTTGGCTGAGTCAAGAAACGCGACCGCGTGCAGATTGGGCTCGACGGACACAAGAAACAACTCCGCAGACGTCAAAAGCAAAATCAGGCGATACCAGCCGAATCGACAACCTGCGGAAGAGCCCCAGACTCAGCCGCGAACGCGCACTTCGCTGAATGTAACGATTACTTGGCCGCCGGACGTCGGGCGGCCGAAATTGAGCTCCGGCTGAAACCGGGAAAAAATCAGGATTTGATCAATCTGGTGGCGAATGGCCGCATCGTCCGGTCCGGAAAGGATCTTGTAGTCGCCAACTTCCCCCTCGGCATTGACCGTCGCTTCCACCTTGAGCATTCCCGAGGCCGAGCCATTGCCATCGCCCAAAAGCGCAGGCAGAGGAAATGGCGCGAGGCTCTCCAACCGCGCGGGCTGGATCAAATCTGTCGGGAGATCGTTGGGGATATTTCCCATCGGCATGCCCACGATGAGGCTTTGAACGAGAAACACGAAGACAAACGCCGCAGTCAAGAGACCGCCGGTCGCAGGAACGGCGAGTGGCCGCAAAATATGCTCGAAGAACATGCGGGCGCGCGCGAGAATTGGCCGGTGGACACTCTTATAAACCTGAACGCGAGAAGCCTGAACGCGAATACGTGTGGCGAGGTCCGCAGGCGGCATCATCGCCTTTGCACTTGCAAGCACACGCGCGAGGCGGCGATAGCTCTCCAGATCAGCACGGCAGGACGAGCAGTTTTCCAAGTGCATGCGGACGTTTGCGTGCCGGTCGGTCGGACCTGCACCGTCCAAATAGCCCGCCAGATGCCGTGAAACTTCTCGGCAGGTCATCACGCGCCTCCACTTCCGCGATTCATCAGCATAGCTGCATACGAGCCCACCGGCGATTCCGAAGAGTCAGCTTCAGTCGAAAGTGTAACTGCGTGATCGCGTGGCCATTCGCCACGAACTGCGGGAGCCGTCGACTCATGCAATAGGGGGTCGAGAATCTTCTTCAGTGCGCGGCGTCCGCGAAGAATGCGGGTCTTTACCGTCGCGACGGAAGTCTCCAAAACTTCGGACACTTCCTCGTAAGAAAGCCCCTCGAGATCACGGAGAATCACGGCGCTGCGATAGACTTCCGGCAGCTCGCAGAGAGCATTGCGCACGGCTGTCTGCAATTCATGCCTGGCCAAGCGATCAAATGGCGTTGCGTCAGCATCCGGCAATTCAGTGGCCGACTGATCCTCGCCAGCCGAGAAATCAATGGATACCTCGTGCTTGCTGTGGCGCTGCCACCAGCGGCGATGATTCAGCGATTCACGCACGGCGATGCGATAGAGCCAGGTCTTCAAAGAGCTGCCCTGGCGGAAACCGCCAATGCCGCGGAAAGCCTTCAGGAAAACTTCCTGAGTGACATCGGCAGCGTCGCTGCGGTCGGCAATGATGCTGTAAATGACGTTGTAGACCGAGGCGTGGTAATAGGTGACGAGCCAATCAAAGGCAGAATCCGAGCCGGACCTCAGCTCGGTGAGGAGCTGCGTCTCGTCTTGAATCCAGGATAGAGTCTGCGCCAAATCCGACATGCGTCGTGCCGCCTATCCCAGGTCTACCCAACCTGACCGAATTTCCGGCCCGCTCGCCTGCCCGGCAGAATCGCCGAAGCTCGCAGGAAAGCCTCTAGTTACTTAGACACCAGACCGGGCCCTACTGTTTCCTAGAATAGCAGATTTTTGTGCTGCTCTGCACCTGCCCGGAGGGATGGGACTTTGCCTCTCTGGGGTGGAGTTGCAAGGCGCACTGGCACGGGAGATTTAGCCCGTTTCTCCCTGCATCTTTCGTTGAAATGCAGGCTTTCTCGGAATAGAGTTACGCGACATTTTATTCTTTATCCTTCGAGGGGATTTATGGGGCTTCTACGCGACGTAAGGATTGCTTGGATTGCGATCTTGTCAGGGACCATTGTTGCGGCGTTTTCTGCGACGGCCGTAGTTCGAGCGGCACGGCAGGATAAGGCGCAAAGCGCATCTTCCGGGCCGTCTGCTTCGTCTAGCCATTTGGAGAATGCATTTGCGGCAGGCTGGATGCTCATCGACACGAACGAGAATGGGATCGCCGACGCGATTGACGGGCACGTTGTCGTACCCGCTCAGCCGACCGCCGCCGAGAATACTGCTGCGGCAAGCCTTGCAGCTCGACTTGGTTATGGAACTACTGGACTGACGCTCCCGATTGTGGTCACGACCGGCAAGACGGATGGCAAAGGGCCGCAAATTTGGGTCGGAAAGAATGCGATACCAGAGGGAACGTTGAGCACACTCGCGCCGTTGACTTCCATGCTGGAAAAAGGCGAAGGCGGCGTTTTCCTGGCGGGCGACAATCTCGCGATTATGGGCTTCGATGATGCTGGCCTGTTGGCTGCGGCGGATGCGTATTCGGCGCGCGCACCGTATCAGTGGAAAGTCCCGGGCGAAGAGATCAACGAGATTGCCAAGGCGGTGAGCGCGGCAGGCCACGGAGTTTCGACGCAATTGATTGGCGTCACATACGAACGCGACATACCCGGAATTCGGCGCGCGTTTCTTCATACGAATGGCGTGATCTCCACGGACGATTTGCGCGGAGCATTTTCGTCGCCGCATCTCGCCGCGGTACGCGAGTTGGTCGTCATTGGCGGGCCGGCGATCGTCTCAGTCGAAAATCCGAAGCCGATGGCGGCGACTAGCGCCACAATCACAGAAACGAAAAGTGCAACAGCGCCTGCGGCTGCTTCCGGAGCCACGTCTTCATCTGCGGCCATACAACAAGGCACAGAAGAAAATTCTTCGGAGCCGTCGCGGCGACTGGATCTCGCGACACTATACACGGGCAAAGGCTTATTCAACTCCGCGCCGAAAATTCCTGTTCCCGCGACACTCAATGCACACCTCTACATTCCGGCTGGACCAGACGGCGTGGCGATGGCCAATCTGGCTGCGCGGATGGGGCTGGAGACGACGGGAATTACGCTTCCGATTGCGTCGCCGGTGACTGACGCGAAGGTCAAAGACGTGAAGACGCAGGCGGTTATCGCGGGCGCGTCGGCGCTCGCTGATGCAGCAGAGAAAAAATTAGGCGACGAGGATACGGTCTTCTCACAGGCGGAGACAAGCCTTGCGCCTGGCGAGGGCGAAGCGCGCATCGTGGATGACGCATTCCCCAAGCATGGCGCCGTGATTATCAAAGGCGATGATGCAGGCTCCGTTGCAGCACTTGACCTCATCTCCGGGCGTTTTCCGAATCTTTGGGAGCCGGGGAAGCAATATCTCTCGCTCGAAAACATTCGCTATGATTTGCACCGTTTTTTTTCGCTGCATTCGAGCGTGGGGCAAGCGAGCGCGGCGCTCTATCATCTCGATCGGTGGACGAAGCAAATCCATGAGGCAAGCGGCGGGAACGCAGGGATTCACGACGTGAAGGCAGAGGTTTATGTCGATTTGGCAGACCCCGTACTGGCGGATTTTGTTCACAAGACGATCGAGCAACAACTGCATGTTTCCGATGTGGATGTCCAAACGGGAAGCCTGCACGCGGGAACACAATGCTGCGATGCGAACCCGGCCCTTCATTACGAGGGCCCGGAGACGGTGTTTCATCAGGCTAAGCCGACATTCAGTGAGGACCTCGTAATTCCGTGGGAAGGTAATCGCCTGCTACATGCCGTGGAAGGAGCAGCGCGAAAGATTGAGCCGAGCCAGCCCGTTACGGTTGTCGCGCGCGTCAGTGAAGGGCCCGAGGAGCGCCAGAAATTAACAACTGCGATTGAGGCAATTCTTGCGCATGCGGGTGTCGCGCGCGGGCACATGCATGTCGAAGTGCTTTGCGCGTTCAAGCAGGGCTACAGCTGGCTGATGGACGAAATCGCTCCAGAGTTAGCTGGCAAGTCCGTTGCGAGTATTCAGATCGAATTCGCGAAGGACGTGGACCCGTCGCACGTGCGAACCATGTATCCACAAGCGCGATGGGTGCAGGAGCTTTACCCAGTGGACGAGATGCTGGCCCGAAGACTCAACCTGCCGCTGGCTAAAGTCACGTTCGAGGAATTCAAGCCGAAACCGGGCGATCCCACGTATCGAGTTCATGCGTTCGACGCAACGGGCCATGAAATTCTGACGCGCGACTTCAGCGTCACAACCGCGATGCAGCCGTACAACGGCGTAATTCCGCGGTACGAACAGGTGCAGGTGGAAACGGGATGGATTCATATGCAGAGCGGCGAACACGTCCTTCTCGATGAACGGATCAAAACGGACACCGAGGAATTCTGGGACCATTATCAGAACGTGACGCTGCCGCACATCTACCAATTCATCATGGCGCAGGCGCACGGTGATGTCCGGGCCGAGTATCAGCCCCTCTTCGACACGCTGCGAATTGATTTTCACATGAGCGAGCCGGACTACAACCTCGGTCTCGATCACGAGCGCATTTCGTCGCTTGAGGCTCTACAAGAAGATACATTCTACGCGACGGATAATTTTTTCGACATGATGGGAGATCTGGAAACCGGGCATCCCTTTGACTACGCAGGGCGCATCATTCCGATTGTTCATGCTTCGGAAGACGGCAAAGATGGCCGCGCACACATCGAATTCTATGGAAAACCCGCCGCCAATCCGCTGGTGCGTTTGAGCTGGACGGATGGGAGCGGAGTCCATCATGAAAAAGAGAGAAACCTGCCAGCCTTAACCGGTGCATTCGAGCCGAGGCTGATTCAAGCCCGCGTAAAAGCTGGAGAGCAAGGCGTAGAGAGCTTGACGTGGTCGCTGCCGGCCGATTATCTGCACGACGAATATCAGGATTGGGTGAATCTCGAGCCGCGCGAGCAAGTGGAACACACCATCTTTTCGGTAGAGCAGGCGGAAGGACAATTGCGCTGGCTCGAGGAGATGCATGCCGCGGGAGTCTATCGCGACGATCTCGCGTATGGGCATCTTCAGAAGATGGCGATGGAATTCGAGCTGCCGCGGCCGCTCACTGCGAAAATTGATAGTCCTGAGCCGCGTGCGTACGCGAGCTGGATAGTTTCCAGTCCAGCGGATGCACGACCGATGATTTCGCAAGCGAGCGAATCGGCAGGCGGGTCCGACAGCCAATCTACAGCAACGCCGAGCGGAGACTTTGTCCAATGGGATGAGCCGATCAGCCCTGCGGAAAATACGAGAATTTTGGCGCGCCTTGCGGCTTATCCGGGCGTGAATGTTTACTGGATGGGACGCAGCTACCTGGGGCAGGACATCTGGGCGGCAGACATCATGCAGTCATCGCCATCGCATCTGCGATCCTGGGCGAAAGAGACGACGCTGAAGGCTTCTATTATTTATTCCGGACGGCAACACGCCAACGAAGTGTCAAGCACGAGCCACGTCGACAAATTGGGGGAACTGCTCGTTACGGATCCGCAGACACGCGCGCTTCTCAAACAAGTTAACGTGGTGCTCCATCCCATCGACAATCCTGACGGCGCGCAGTTGTCTGTCGAGCTGGCGAAAATCACGCCCGATAATCTCTTGCATCCCGGCTATCACGGCTCTCTGGGCGCGGATGTGACCGAAGGGCAATCTGAAACTGACCCGATTTATCCGGAGTCGCGGACGAGGCCACTTTTGCTGCAGATGTGGTTGCCGGATGCGTTTCTGAATCCACATGGCTATCCTTCGCACGAGTGGATTCAGCCATTCTCCGAATACAGCGCGTGGGTGCAGACGCGTGAAAGCGCGAACCCCGGACGAGCGTGGTGGATTCCGCGCGGTTGGTTCACGAGCATGGGTTACTTGCGCGATCCCGCGCATCCGGAAAGCGAGCAGATCGCATACGCGTTGCGCGACCGCATCGTCGAAGCCGAGCGCAGCGTGCCCGGTTTGCTGCCCCTTGAGAACCGCATGAACGCGAGATACGAACGCTACGGCCAGCGCTGGGATCCCGATTACATGACGCAACCAATCGTTGGCGGCATTCGCATTTACATGGCGCTCAAGGGCTCTCC
>JASHRL010000332.1 GCA_030037355.1 Candidatus Acidiferrales bacterium
TATGCCATGCCGCCTGATTCATCGGCGACGACGCGTCCTGTTCTCTCAACCCGGGACTCGTTCTTTCGGCCGGCCCTGATCGTTGCGCTGGCCTGGCTCCTAGCCTGGGTTCCGATCACAGGCTTATCGAGCGCTCCACTAAAGAAGTACTGATCGGCGGTATGCGGCAGCGCGCCTTTTCCAGCCGCTGCCTTCGCAGCTTTTATACCGGCTTCCGTGCATGGCCCGTTCTGAGCCGCCGCGGCTCCACAAAATGAGAATGCAGCGAGCAATAGCAAGCAAACGCGCATCGTCGGTCTCCTTTGGCGATTTATCTGTTGAAAGATAGGGCCGATTCCAGGGACGACCTTGGGCTGTTGGAAGAGGAGTCTAGGCGACACGCCACTGCTTCGCAAGTTAATTGTTTTCGAGGGCGGGCTCGCGCTGCGAGGCCGCGGGCCGCTTGCCGTAGCCCGATGAATGCAATCGGGCCAACAGCAGAAGCAGATTCCCGCCACGGCGGGCAAGCCTCACACGGCGGCTTCTATCTCTATGCCGCTGCCGCGGCCATGCGGCCGGTTCGGAATGACAACGTTAAATCGTGAAGGCGGTGCGGCGTGGGCGAAAAGCGAAAGCCTCAGGTCAGCCCCGATGAAAACACAGGCATCGGGGCGGGACCTGAGCTACAGAATCTTCGTCATCGGATCGCCGGGCGGGCCTGAAGGCCGCCGCTACGAGTGCAATGCGTGTGGTAAAGCGGCGTCGAGTTTCGGTTGCGGTCTCCACCGCAACCGAAATCCGCATGGCGGACCGCCGCACTCCAAAAAGGCAACAGCAGATTCCCGCCACGGCGGGCAAGCCTCACACAGCGGCTTCTATCTCTGTGCCGCTGCTGCGGCCACGCGGCCGGTTCGGGATGGCGAGGGATGATTAGGCGGCTACTTCACGCCTTTGCTCGTGTCCCAAGAGCCTTGCTCTTTGCGCACAAAAACGATTTGGCCGATGTGGTAAGCGTTGTGCGCATTGATGTGCGCGATGGTGGGAGCGATGGCTTCGAGCTTGGCGTCGTCGGCGGTGGCGACGAGATTTTCGAGCTTGGTGAGAACCGCGTCGAGGCGCGCGACGGTCTCGCTCCAGCTTTTGGCGTCGAAGCTGTTGAACGTTTCGTCGTTGTTGCCGTTGTAGGCCGCGGGTTTTTCGCCGGTCATCGTCTCGAAGGCGCGCTCGTTCCAGAAGACGAGATGATTCGTAAGCTGCCCGACGGAGTGATTGCCCTTGCCATCGGTCCAGCTGGCTTGTTCGGGCGTCATGTTGGCGACGGCGACGTCCGCGCATACAAACCACTCGCTCTTGTCGTGCGTGCTGTGGAGTTGCGCGAGCAAGATGCTACGCAGCGTCGGAGGATTTTGCGGCTGAGCCACGGCGGGAATGGCGATAACAAACAACAGGAAGATGAACAGGCGTCGCATGCGCGGTTCCTTTCGAATGTGGATTTGTGACGTGGATTTTCGTCCGGGCACGATCACGTCGTGTGCTCTGATGCGCAAGGCGTCGGGCGCGTTGTGCGATGTGGCCGAGGAGAGCGCAAGAGGCGAGCCGATGGGCGCGCGGCGGCGGTAGTGGAGCGATTACTTGCGGACGGGAGCAGGGGAATCTGCCGGCGAGCGGCGGAGATGCCAGAGGAGGGCGGCGCCGAGGGCGATGGAAGCGAGGCTGGCGGCTTGCGCGTTGCTGAGGCCGGGAAACCAAGTCGGATTGAGTCCGAAGAAGTGGCGCGGATTGATGCGGATGAATTCGACGAGGAAACGCGCGAGGCCGGTGAGGATGAGGTATTGCGCGAAGACAGCGCCGCACGGAGGCCCAGCAGAAATGCGGTGAGAAGCGCGCAGAGATGCGAATGCAGAGCCTTCGCCCTCTAATCGCGCGCCAGAGGTGGGTTTTTCGGTGGCGTTCGCGACCACTTTTTTGCTCAGCTTTGCGTTCGCTTTCGCGGCGGATTTTTTTGCGCTCGTCGCGTCGCGTTCGGCAGCGGCAGAGGCGCAGACTTGGCGGCCACCGAGTTTCCAGAGCCACCAAAAAATAAAAATGGCGACGATGAGTTCGTAAATCGGCGTGGGATGAACGCGCTGCGTCGTGGGAACGAGGCCGTGCGGGAAGCTCATGCCCCAGGGGAGAGAAGTCGGCTTGCCGTAGTCGCCGTCGCCGGAAACGAGGCAGCCGATGCGGCCGATGCCGTAGCCGAGCGCGGCGGCGGGAGAAGCGGCGTCGAAAATTTCGAGCAGCGGGACGCGATAGCGATGCGCGAGCCAGATGAACGCGGCAAGCCCGCCGATGAGTCCGCCGAACCAGGCGAAGCCGTATTGGCTGATGAGCTGGCGCGGGTCGGCAAAAAGCGCGCGGGGATCTTCGAAGACGTGATAGAGCTTCGCGCCGATGAGTCCGGCGATGCAGGGCACGGCGACGAGCAAATCGGCGGGAGCGGCGATGCCGCGGCGGGAGACGTCGCGCGCGAGGACGAAATACGAAATGAACATGGCGATGCCGACGCAGAGTCCGAAGCTCGCGAGCGTGAACGGCCCGATATGGAGGAACGGCATCATCGGATGCAAACGAGTGAGTATAGCACGCTGCTATTTACGGCTCGGGACGCGGCGTCAATGCTGCGGCTAGATTCAAAGAAGCAAATGAGCAACATTCGCAGAATAACGACGATTGGGAGCTGCGCGTGTTAATAGAAACTGTAAACGGGCGCGGAGGGAGCATCTAGCGACGCGTCGAGCTGGAAACAGTGCGCGCCTTCGGGATGCTTCCAAAAAGGTGCCTCGTCCGGATAGTCGTTGAGACTGTCTGTCAGGAAAATCGCACAGAGCTGATACTGGCTACCGCTTCCCCGGTGATAAATGAACGGCGCATGCGTGGTGGGATCTTGGGCCTGCCCCGTCGGAAACTCTGCGAGACTCGCGGGGAGGGTATGCTTCAAAGCATACGACGAAACATGAATTTCGTCGGCCAACGTATGCAGGGCTTGCAACGTGCGCATGTCCTGATGGACCAGGCGCTCGTGAGAGGGACTACCGATAATCCAAAACGCGAGCGCAACGACAATCACGACGGCGAGAACAGCGGCGCATAAGGCCCACGAATTTCTGGTCATCCGTCTATGCCCCGCTTTCGCTCATGCTGCGCTCAGGCGCCTTCTCCAACCAGCGGCTTTTTCTTCTGCATCGCGCCCAGGTAATACCAGAAAACTCCGCCGGCGATGACGAAGACCACGGCGTCTTTGGCGATGAAGCGCGCGGAAAGTTCGCCCTGCAGAAAATGCGTCAAGAAGGCAATCAAATCTCCGAGAACAACGCCTGCGGCGATGAGCAGCGCAAGGTACGTGAGCCACTTGCGCACCGGCGAATCGAGCTTATCGGGATGCACCTCGACGCGGCGGAGGATATAGAACATCACTAGAAGATAAATCGGGAAGGCCACAATGACGGAAGCAAGAGGGCTGGCGATTTGGTCCTGCAGGGTTCCATAACCATAGCTCTGGGTGAGCGGATCGCGAATCCAGTGGTCGATGAGCGTGAACATCAACGAGCCGAGGCCGATCGTCCAGGTGCCAAGGGCGCAGAAGCTGAACAGATAAAGAAACGCGTCGCGCGCGGAGCCGGAGCGTTTGTAAACGGGAACGTGCAGTCCGCCACCGGCTTCGTAGTAATCGCCGAGCGCGCGATAGGCGTCGTCCTTGGGCCAGCCGCGTCCGCGGAGGACGCCGATGACGGTTTCGTCGCTCGCGCCCGCGCTCTTCGCTGAGGCAATAAAGTCGCGCAGTTCCTTCGACGAAGTCATCGCTGGCGATCCTTTGGTCAGGCCGATGGTTGCTGCCTGCGGGGAAGATGCAACAGACGGCAGCGCGTGTCAAGTGCGCGTTCGGCAGGAGTTATTTTGCGGCGGGATCGGGCTGGAAAATGCCGAAGGTGTTGCCTTCGGTGTCGATGAAATAGCCCTGCCAGCAGGTGCGGGGAACGGCGAATTTCGGCATCGCGACGATGCCGCCGGCGGATTCGATGGCGCGCGCGGTGTCGTCGAAATTTTTCACTTCCATCGAGCAGACATACGCGTTGGTACCCGACTGCGGCGGAGGGACAGCCGCAGGACGCTTGAGCAGGCCGCCACGAATACCGTCTGTCTGGATGCGCCAGTACTCGATGGGCAGGCCTTCGACCTTCTCGAAAATCCAGCCAAAAACGCCTTTATAAAACGCAACAGCGCGCTGAGGATTGTCGGCTTGAATCTCGAAATAGGCCGGAGCGTTCATCGCGCAAAGTATAGCATCGGCGAAGTGCGATGCGACATGGGCAGATGGTCAGGGAGCGAAGCGGCGGACGGAAAGCGCGATGGGGAGGCCGACGCAGAACCAGTGTTCGATGAATTCGGCGAGCTGATAGCCGAGCGGCGTGTGGCCTTTGGGAAGCGCGGAGAGCGGCAGGACGACGAGGTGCATGAAAAAATAAACGAGCGCACCATAAACAAGGCCGCAGAGCACGGCGCGGCTGACGAGAAATTTCAATTTGCGGCTGGCGAGGTAATAGACTGCGGCGGCGCTGAGCGCGATGAAGAAATGCAAGAAAACGCCGAGCGTCGCGGAAGACATGCCTTCGGCGTAGGACTTCGCGCCGAGCAAACCGCCGGCGATGGTTTGGCCGATGAGGATTGGCTTGCGCGGGCTATAGACGACGATGGCGTAAATCAAATCGAGCGTGCCGACGATGAGGCCGCCGACGAAAATTGCCGGAAATGGCCGCGCGTTCGCAGGCGACGAAGTTGCGATCCGATTGTTAGACGAAGCGGCCATTTTCATTTCTCCCGGTGAAAATCAGCACATTGCAATTCTGCGCGAAATTAACTTGGCCTGCTGGAGAGTAGGGGAGTACGCGACCGTGCGTCGCTCAAGAGCGGACGGCCGTGAGCAAATTCTGACGAAAAACGGGCAATGAAAACTGCAAAAGTTCGCACAAATACGTACAAAAACGGCGAGTTATACAAAAAGGTGCTCCGGAAAAACAGCGAAGAGGCCTGAAGCTAAACGATGCCGCGGGAGGCGGCGAGATCGAGATGAACTTCGCCGATGCCGCCGGCGATGTGAATGTCGAGCGTGACGGGCGATTTGCCGTAGGCGTCGTTGACGTAGTCGCTGCCATCGCGCTTGAAATCGGGCGCGTCGACTTCGCCGAGTCCGCCCTGCACGGAGACGCGCACGCCGACTTCGCGCGGCAGCTTGAGATGCGCTTCGCCGACGCCCGCCTGCAGCGTCGCGGTGAGATTCTGCTTCCAGTTGCCGGTGAAATCCATGTGCGATTCGCCCGCGCCCATTTTCACGTCGAGAGTGCGCAGCGCCATGCCGCTGAAATTGAGATTGGAATCGCCTGCGCCCATTTCGATGGTGAGGTCGAGCGGGACGGCGTTATTGAAATGCAGATTCCAATTGTATTTCACGCCGCCCATCGCGGAATGAACAGACGTGGACTGCATCAACATGAGCGAGCCTTCGTCGCCGGTGATGGTGTAGCTCATGTCGGGCTTCCATTCGGGGACGTTGTATTCGATGGCGCCGTCGAGCAGACGCGAAGAGCCGCCAGAGATGGCGAGTTCGCCGGCGCCCATTTCCAGATGAGCACGAACGAATTTGGCAGCGCCGAGCGGCACGCTGAGATTTTCCGTCTGCAAGGCGCCGACATGGGCCATGGGGCCGCAGCCGGCGAGCGCAAACGAAACTCCCGCCAGCGCAATGGCGGCGCAACGCAGCACATTTGACAATTTCATGACGATCCTCGCAAATCCGCAAAAACAAAAGTGAATATCCGGCGCGGCCGCCGAGTCCGCCAGCGGAGCAGCGCTCCAAATGAAGGAACGAAAAGACACTCTAAAATGTTTCGCGCGAGGGCGAAAGAAAATTGTTTCGCGCGGCGAGCATCGCCGCGGGGCGCGCTTCGCCGGGTGAGAGCGAAGCGTGAGGTAGGAGAAATGAGGCAGGAAAAGCAACAGAAGAAGTGAAGAGGATTGGGCGAAGGTTCGGACGTCCTGGGAAACTTTGCGCGAAAGACGAAGGGGGCGAGCGAAGCGTCCCAGGACAATCTGAACTCGCGCGTTGCTTCTTATTGCGAAACGCTGACGCTGATGGCGATGTTGTTGCCGTTGCTGTCGGTGCGATAGCTGACGTCCGCGTTGGCGCCGACTTTCAGGGTGCCGCTCACCGCTGTGTTCTGGTCAATGGCAAACGTCATGGTCTTCGTGCTCTGTGGCCGCAGAGCTTCGACTTGTGATTTGGAAGATGGGCTCGTGACATTGAGCGTGAGCGACGATTTATCGAACGAAGCAATGGTTCCGGATGCGGACTGCGTTTGCGGCGGATTCTGGATGCGCGCTGCGGCGGGATTTGTAGCGCTGTTGCGAACGGCGCCGGGAAGCGCCCAGAGCGCTCCGGCGAGAATCATGCTGCTGAGTGTGCAGAAAAATATTTTCGAGACAGATTTCATCCGTGTGGTCTCCTTAGTGGGCTTGGGCGGGATGTAACGTTCAACGTGCAGGGAGCGTGCCAGAACGAAAACGGATTTGAAAATAATTGCGAAGATCAAATATACCGGCAACTTACGCGGATAAGCGCAAAACGGCCGCAGGGACGCGGCCGGCGATCGCTCCGGCAATTTTTACCGGAGACACTTCCAATTTTCACGGTTTCGCTTGGGCAGGAATGGCGGGGAGAATCGCGCGTGTCGTGAAAATGGCATGGATTTTATTTCATGGCCGGGCGGGAATTCGCGGGAGTTTGATCGGAAGCGTCGTAGAGAGAAGGATCGAGCGAGGCGGTGAGCGCGTAGGATTTTCCGCGATCGGTGATGTCTGTGATGAGGAGTTCGTAGCGGAAGCCTTCGGGATGGCTCTTGCTGCGCAGCAGCACGAACAGGCCGCGCACGTCCGCGCCGGAATCGATAACGACACCGCTGCGCGAGAGCAGGGAAGAGACGACTTCGCCGCGAAATTCGTCGCCATCGTGATTCACGCCGGAATCAACGGAATCGAGCAGCTTGACGCGAAGTATGGCGCCGGCCGGAATCGCGTTCATGGCGTCGCCGCTCGCGGGATGCAGGCGCGTTTGCAGATAGAACGTGAGAACTGTGCCGGCGGGAGCATGAATGGGCTGCGGACGAAAAGTCTGGGCGAGCGCCGTGGATGCGAAAAGGCCGAGGAGACACGAAACCGCTACGACAAGACGACGCATGGGCTGGGTTATTCGCAAGACAAAATCGATCCCTGAATGCCTGAATTTTTGAGTCTAGCCGCGCGAGCAAGCGGCGTCAACACGAGGCGCTCATTCAGATGCGGGAGAGTGAAGAAGCGTAGCCTTGGTTTTCCGAGAGTATGCGAAAATAACGTTCACTGGGAAGCGAGCCCCATGCAAAGCCTGCGCCATCGCCCATGGTGAAGTGATGGATAAAAATGTCAGGGTGAAACTGGCTGCCCTTCTTCGTGCTGCTGCGACACAGACAGTTCAGGAGAAGAATTTCTGGAAACAGTTCAGGAGCCTAGTTGATCCAGTACGCGAGCCCGTGGCAGGTTTGGCGTTCGAGTCCGCGACGCATTATTGGGGTAACTTCCATGCGAGAAATTTGTTTCTGATTCGCGTTAAGCCCGATCGCTACCAACTGCAACAGGGACAGAACGAACTGAATCTGATAGCCGATGCGCTTGATGGTGACTGGCCGCTCTCCGAGTTGGAGCTTAAACTAAGAGACGGCGGGTAGCCCAGGCTCTAGGTTTGGATTTTCCGGGTGCCCCATGCTCGGTTTCTGAGCGTGGGGCTTTTTCGTTTCTGGGGCCGGCGGCGAGCGTGAATGGCAGCGGAGTTTAGCCTGAGCTCGCCCGCCGCCTTTCCGCTGTGGCGGATGGCGGGCGGAGCCGAGGGAACGGCAACGGCGTTTCGATGTGGAAAAATAAAAATCGATTGTTCTGACGAGGCTGCGCGAGTATAACGATGCAAACTTCTCTTTCGGTTACTGAGGGCATTCCCGCCGCCTCGTTTTCGCCGGCGGTCAAAAGGAGATTTTCGATGAAAAAATACGTTGTTTTCGCGGCCCTGACGCTGGCGTCTCTCTCCACGGTCTTTGCCCGCCCGAGCAGCAAGATGGATCAGCAGGACAACTGGGGCGCGCCGCAATTCCGCGTCAGCAGCACGACTTTCAAGAACGGCGCGACGACGCTGCCGCTGAGCATGGTGCTGGGTTCGGATAATTGCGCTTACGTGTCGGGCGGCGGAGACGAATCGCCGGAAGTTTCATGGAGCGGCGCGCCGCGCGGGACGAAATCGTTTGTGGTGACGCTCTATGACGTGACGGCGGCCTTCACGCACTGGGGGATGTACAACATTTCGGCGAGGACGACGAACCTTCCGGAAAATGCGGGCGTCGCCGGAAGCAGCTACGGACAGATGGTGTTCAATGATTTTTACCTGGGAGCGCAGTACGACGGCCCGTGCCCGCCGAACAATTACACGCCGTATGTGCACGACTACGTCATCACTGTGTTTGCGCTGGACACGGACCTGAATCTGCCTTCGGCGCCGCCGAATTTTCCGGCGAATGGCGAGACGCTCTACCGCGCGATGTTCGATCACGTGCTGGCGAGCGCGAGCATTCACGGGTATTACTCGACAAACACGAATTAGCCAGATTCGCGGCCGCCGCCTGGGTTTTGGCGCCCGGAGGCGGCTCTCTGGCGGCCAAAATAGATGAAACCTTTTGGCTGGAGACGTGTTCTAATATAGTAGTAGGAAGAGATGTAGCCGGCTGCCAATGAGCCGGTGAAGTCGCAGTCCTGAGGGCGCGGAAGCGGCACCTGCTGGCCGCCGACGCGCGATGCAAACAAGGCGCAGGACTAAGGGGGTAACGGCAATGCAGATCCACGCCGTCCCGAGAAGCACTGTGAAAACGATTTCGATTTTTTGCGCGTCCGTGTGCCTGGCTGTGTTCGCGCCGGCGGCGCTGGCGCAGCGCGGCGGTGGTGGCGCGCGCGGCGGAGGCGGCTTCCATGGCGGAGGATTTCACGGAGGCGGAGGCGCTTCGACGCATGTCAGCGGCGGCGCGCGTGGTTCTGCCGGCGCTTCCTCGGCGCGCGGCGGACGCGGTGGAGCTGGATACGCGTCGGGAGGGTACGCGGCGGAGCATCCGAGCGCGGAAGAGCGTTACGGGAGCAATACATTCGTCAGCCAGACGCGAATCAACGGGCGCAATTATACGGTCGTAGGCTCTCACGCTTACGCCGCGGACAACCGGCTGTGGGCGGATCCGGATCAAGCAGCGCACAGAGGCGCGCCCGCGATGGCTGCAACACCGAGTTCTCTGCTTCGGCGGCCCGGAGGCTTCGCGACGGCTCCCGGCGGCGCGACAACGGATCCGCACGGCCCCTATAGCGGCATGATTTTGCCGACGTTCAACCGCTTCCATCACGTCTTCGGATTTGGATTTGGGCTGCGGCCGTGCTTCGTGATCAATCCGTGCGGGATCGGTTTTGGCAACGGCTTTGGTTACGGATTGGGCTACGGCTACGGACTGTTCGGCGGCTATGGCAACGGCTGGTTCTACCCGACGTATGACGACGAGGAAGCGACCGAGCCGGGAGTGGAAGAGACTTACCCGAGCACGCCCGATTTCACCGCGGAATACTACAATTCGGAGCCGCCGTTTTTGCCTCCCCCGCCGGAAAACGCGCAAGCGCAGGGGAATGGCCCGCTGATCGAACTCGTGCTGACGGATCAGACGGTTTTCCCGGTGGAGAGCTACTGGTTGCAAGACAACAAGCTCTACTACGTCACCACGTACAACATCAAAACGAGCATTCCGCTGAGCGAGCTCGATCTGCAAAAAACGGCGGACACGAATTACAAGCGCGGCGTGACGTTCTCGCTGACGCCGCAGCCGCCGCAATCGCAGGAGAATCCGCAAGACAATCCGCAATCGCCGGATTCGCCGCAGGACTGAGAACAGCCGAGGCCGCCTGTCCCGGCGCAGGCGAAATCAGCGCAGCGATAGCTCGGTGGAGCGCCCCTTAATTGGGGCGCTTGCTTTTTATGGCCAGATTTTTATCTCGATGTGCCTTTCCCCGACGTGAGCCTGCCGGAACAGAGGTTCGATTTTCTTCCAAAG
>JASHRL010000333.1 GCA_030037355.1 Candidatus Acidiferrales bacterium
GTGAACGCTGGATTCTTGCGCAGCATCCGCGCGCCGTAGCGAAGATCCTGCCATAGCGTTTCCAAGAAATGCCCGGCGCGAATCTCTCGCGTTTGCTCTTTCACTTGCTCCACGCCGCCGACTTCCATCTTCGCCTCCCGCCGCGCTTCCTGCGCATCAATCCCATTGCGAATCTTCTCTTCCGCGAGCATCTCGACATATCCGCGCACTTCCTCGTCAAGCTCCGCATCCGCCCGCCGCTTTCCCCACAAGTTCCGCATCACATTCTTCAGCCAGATCACATATCTCCGTTTCTTACTCGGCGCGAAGCGCAATGCAGGGATCCACTCGCGCCGCACGCCACGCAGGAACCCAGCATGCTATCGCCGCGACAGCAGCAAGCAGCGCGATTACACCGGCGTAAGTCATCGCATCGAGCGGAGAAATGCCGTAGAGCTGCGATGCAATCGCTTGGCCTGCGGCAAACGCGCCACCCAGGCCAATAACCATGCCGAGAGCCGTGACTGTCATCCCTTGCAGCACAATGAGTGAAATAATATTTGTGCGTGGCGCGCCAAGAGCCAGTCGTATGCCGATCTCTCTCGTTCGTTCCGCAACGCTGCCGGAAAGCACTCCGTATATCCCAACAGCGGCGAGGCCCAGAGCCACAATTCCAAAAGCTTCGAACAGAATCAGCGTAAATCGCCGCTGAGCCACAGTTGCTGCAAGCAACGAGTCCATCGTCGCGATCCGCACAATCGGCTGATTCTTGTCTACGGACCAAACCGCATTCTTCACTTCCGGGATCAGCGCGGTCGAATCGCCCCGCGCGCGCACGACGAACGACATCGCCTGATCTGCATACCAGGATTGTTCCGGCGTGATGTACACCCCGTCCAAATTGCCCGGCGTGAGTGCCGCCTGCCTCACGTCGCCAACAACTCCGACGATCGTGTACCACGGCCAGTTCGGAAAGCCGCCGACTTTCATTCGCTGGCCAATCGGATTTTGATTTCCATACTCGGTTTTCGCCAGCGATTCGCTGATGACAATCACCTGCTGCGCGCCCTTTATGTCGCCGTTTTCCAGGTAGCGTCCTCGGCGAAGCGGAATCCGCATCGTTTCGAAGTATCCCGGCGACACGACGTAGCGAAACACTTCCCAGTGCTTGTCATCCTTCTCGTAACTCGTTCCGTAGCGGCCATTCTCTGTGTCGTCGGTCAACGGCAGCAAGCTTGTGAACGCCGCCGCGTCAACTCCGGGCTCGTGTCGTACATTTTCGAGCGCCTGCCGGAAGAACTGCCGCGTTACATCCGCATCATCAAATTTGTGTCCGGAGGTCTGCACCTGCATCGTGAGCAGCTGTGGAGATTCGAATCCCGGATTCACCGCGAAAAGGCGCGTCAGGCTGCGCAGGAGCAGTCCCGCGCTCACCAGCAGCACGAGCGCGAGCGCCACCTCCGCGACAACCAGAGCGCTGCGCGTCGACTGGTGGCTTCCCGCGGTTTGCTGTGAACCTTCCTTCAGTCCCGCCTGCAAATCATTGCGCGAAGCGTGGACCGCCGGAACCAAGCCAACCAGCAAGCCGATGAGCGTGGTGATTCCGAGCGCAAAGAAAAATACATTTCGGTCGAGCTGGACGTCGCCGAGACGTGGCAGGTCCGTGGGACTGAGCGCGATGACTCCCTGCACGAACATCTGCGCCACGAGCAGTCCGAGTGCGCCCCCAACCAGAGCGAGCAGTAGGCTTTCCGTGAGCAATTGCTGAGTGAGGCGCCCCCGCCCTGCGCCAAGCGCCGCGCGCATGGCAAATTCGCCGCGCCGTTGCGCCCCGCGCGCCAACAGCAGATTTGTAACGTTCACGCACGCAATCAACAGCACCAGCATCACCGCGCCGAGCACCGCGAGCAGCGCCGGCTTGACTTCGCGCGTCACATCTGCCTGCAATTGGTCAACGATAAACCCATATTTAAACGAAGCCCAGCGCGGGCGCGGGAATTCCGGCACGGGAATTTGAACGATTCTCGCGATGTCCGCTTTCGCCTGCGCGAATGTGACCCCCGCTCGCAGTCGCCCGACGAGGCTCAAGTGATTGCCCCACTCCGAAGTGTCCGTGTTCTTGATATCGTAGGGATTGTATTGCTCCGGCGACCAAATCTCGGCCGTCGGATACAGCACATTCTCGAAACCGCGCGGCATGATTCCAATCACAGTGTAAGCGTCCCCATCAAGCGTGATCTGCCGCCCCACAATCGAGCGGTCGCCGCCGAATCGCCGCTGCCATAGCCCATAACTGAGAATCGCCACAAATGGCCCGTGATAATTCTCGCCATGATAATCATTGTCGGAAGCTTGAAAATCGCGTCCCATCGCCGGAGCAACCCCCAGCGCCCGAAAGTAGCCATAGCTCACACTCTGCCCATCAAGACGCTCAGGCACGTCTCCGCCCGTGAGGCCCGGCTGCCAAGGTTCGAAGATTGCCAGCGCATCGAAGGAATGGTTCCGCTCTTGCAGTTCGCGATAGTTGAAGAACGCAAGCTGCGAGCGCGCGCCCTGGAACACGCTCCAGATCATCATGATTCGCTCCGGGTGCGGATAGGGCAGCGGCTCAAAAAGAATCGGATTCACCGCGCTAAAAATGGCCGTGTTCGCGCCGATGCCCAGCGCCAGCGTCAGCACCGCGACGATCGTAAATCCCGGATTTTTCCGCAGCATGCGCGCGCCATAGCGAAGGTCCTGCCACAGCGTCTCGAGAAAATGCCCCGCGCGAATCTCCCGCGTTTGCTCTTTCACTTGCTCCACGCCGCCGACTTCCATCTTCGCCTCCC
>JASHRL010000334.1 GCA_030037355.1 Candidatus Acidiferrales bacterium
CGGCTATCCCATGGCGCGCTGCATCACGTGCGGCAATTGCCTGGAGATTTGCCCCAAGGTCAACGAGCACACGCAATTCGTCGGCGCGGCCATCATCAATCAGGTTCGCCTTTTCAATATGCATCCCACGGGCAAAATGCACGCGCGCGAGCGCCTCGAAGCCATGATGGGCCCGGGCGGCATTCAGGATTGCGACAACGCGCAAAATTGCGTCAAGGTCTGCCCGAAAAGCATTCCGCTCACCGAATCCAACAACGAAATCAATCGCCAGGTCTTGAAGCACGCCATCTGGGACTGGCTCAACTTCTCCGAAGGCCCCACCGAACGCGACGAAGAGTGGAAAAGGCTCGGCATCCAGAAGTGACACCGGCTAAGGTGGTGTCATTCCGAACACGGTCGCTTGCTTTTGGCGACCGGCGTGAGGAATCTGCTGTTGCTTTTTTGAGTGCGGCGGCTCGACGCCGCTTTATCAGCGCTACTGCTCAGTGAGGAAATCGCCCAATGGACGACGATGCTTTCGCGAATTACATTCCAGGCAGGCTGTCACCAGATTGTCGAAGGAATTTGTCCCGTCTGCGTCGACTGGCGTAACGTGATCTAGCGTGCACGTAAAGCGGGTCAATTGTTTCCCGCAATAACGGCATTTATAGCCGTCTCGCTCGTACACCTTGATCCGATTCTCTTTCATGTTGTAGAAATCCGCTTCAGCCTCTGAGGGTTGTGGTTTTTCCGCAGCGGCGGTGCGTTTCCTTCGGTACTCTTGGCAAGCGTCGATCTCATCCGGAATCAGCACCCGATAGAGTGTGCCCTCCCGATTCGGTTCCCCCTCGCATCTTATGGCTCCAATTGACGTAAGTATCCGAAGCGACGTTCGGATCTGGCCCTCTGAAATCTTGCTGTCCATCGCGTTCGACTTGGTCGATTTCGCAACCCTCTGCAGCGTCGGCACGCTCAAACGGACTAGTGGATTGCCGCTGCGAGCAATCGAATGACGAAACAAATGCCAATAGAATGCAATTTCGTAGGGTGTTAGAAGCGGATGGAGGTCGTCGACTATTTCTTGGATGACGACCGACATCTCCGTGGCTGGAAGGAAATCGGAATTTCCTGCCGCGCCCACAGCGTCGATGTTGACGGTCTCTAACTCATCAAGCAACTGCCGAATCTTGTCGATTTGATCATGCATGTCCAAATGTTTGAAATTCTACACCCTAGCTCAGCGTCGGCGACTCGAATTTCGCGTCAGATTGTCTTTACTCGCACAGCAGTCCTGCGTTACTCATTCCATCAGCGGGGCGAAATCCTTGTGGGTCGTGGCTTTAGCCACGACAACACGAATGAGTCTGCCATCTCCTTCCTTTCGCGCGCCTTATCCGCGCGATGTAATCGCTTCCACTCATCGCTCGCTTGCCCTGAGTTTGCCCGCCGTGGCGGGCGCAGTCGAAGGATCACTTGTCACTTCTCACTGTCTTGCGTTACTCTCTTTCGCCGAAGGAAGCCTCATCGATGAACAAACTTGCTTGCAGTGTATGCAGTATCTTGCTTCTGGGGTTGCCATTGATTGCATCCGCACAAACCGTGAAAATCTCGCAGCACGCGCGCGACCTGCATTTCAGCTCTATCGTCATGGACACGCACGACGACACCACGCAGCGCCTCCTCGATCCGCAATTCGATCTCGGCGCGCGCCACGATGACGGCAATATCGACATCCCGCGCATGAAAGCCGGTGGCCTCGACGGCATTTTCTTCTCGATTTACATGCCCGGCACGATCACCGGCCCCGTCGCGGTCGAGAAAGCGCTCGGCCAAATCGACGCAGTCCGCCGCGCAGTCATGATGCATCCGAACGACATCATGCTCGCGCGCACCGCCGCGGACGTCCGCCGCGCCTTCGCCGAACACAAAATCGCTGCGCTCATGGGCGTCGAAGGCGGCCACATGATCAACGACGACCTCGCCGTCCTCGACACGTTTGCCGCGCTCGGCGTCCGCTACATGACGCTCACGCACATGGTCAATACCGACTGGGCCGATTCCTCCACCGACACGCCTGCGCACAACGGCCTCACCGATTTCGGCAAGCAAGTCGTTCTGCGCATGAATCGCGACGGCATCATGGTCGACATCTCGCACACCGCTGATAAAACTTTCTACGATGCAATCGCTGTCAGTAAAGCTCCGCTCATCGCATCGCATTCTTCCTGTCGCGCTCTCTGCAGTGCTGCGCGTGATATGACCGACGACATGATCCGCACCCTCGCCGCGCATGGCGGCGTCATCCAGATCAACTATCACGTCGGTTTTCTTAGCCAGGAATATGTGGACTTCGTGAAAGCCCATCCGGACGTCATGAAGAAAATGAACGACGAAGTCGCTCAGAAATGCGGTAAAGACAACGACGATTGCACGACCATCACAGAAAACGAGCTCATCCACAAAATGATGCTCGACGGCACGCTGCCGCGCGTCGATTGGACCAAAATCGTCGACCACATTGACCACGCCGTGAAAATCGGCGGCGTCGACCACGTCGGCCTCGGTTCGGATTACGATGGCTCCGACATGCCCATCGGCATGGAAGACGTCTCGCATCTGCCGGAAATCACCCAGGCGCTTCTCGACCGTGGCTATTCCGATTCCGACATCAAGAAAATCCTCGGCGAAAATACGCTGCGCGTCATGGCCGAATGCGAACGCGTCAGTCGCGAAATGCAATCGCAGCCGTGATCCGTTTTGTCATTCCGAACCCGACCGCCCGCATTTTGGCGGACGTTGGTGAGGACTCTGCTTTTCTTCATGGCTTTCGTTGCGGCGGCCCTGTCTGCCGCAGGCAGGCTTTAGGTCGGCAGTTTTTGTTGTTTGTTTTGTCAGGGCACGGCTTTAGCCGTGTCGTAGCACGCGGCTCAACGGCGGCTTTAGCCGCTGAGGTTCATATTTCGCGTAGCGAAGGACCTTGCCTCTGCGCTTTTGGTTTGCCTTTGTAGGGCCCGATTGGTTCTATCGGGCCGTTGCCGTCCGCAGGAGGGCACAAGCATTTCTTTGCGTTATTCTTCGAAACGCCGTTCCGATTATTTCTGGCTCCGTTCTAGCCTCAGGCTATAATTCCCGGTACACATTTTGGGGAGGAACGAAGAAGAATGAAACTCGCGAGACTGCTCAACGCATCGGCAATCGCGCTCTGCGCCTCTGCGGCGCTTGCTGCTTCTGCTCAGACCGGCACGACGCA
>JASHRL010000335.1 GCA_030037355.1 Candidatus Acidiferrales bacterium
AGGTTCGCCCCGGATTCTCCGTGATTGGCGGCGGCTCGACTCCGGCTCAGAATCTGCCGGCAACCCTGGTCGCCGTACACAGCCCGCATCATTCCGCAACTTCGCTGGAAGAACGCCTGCGCAAGCCGTTTGCTGGAACGCCGGTGATTTCGCGCATCGAAGACGATCGCGTGGTTCTCGACCTGCGAACGGTCTTCGAAGAGGAAGAATCCGCCCTCGTCGCCGCCCTCACATCCGCCTTGCAACCCGCCTCATGAATGCACCTTAGGGGGTCGGAGCTTCAGCTCCGACATCAAAACGTTCCAAGTTAAAAAGGGCTTCAGCCCCGGAAGGAAATTATTCGCCTTCCACAATAACTTCACAAATGATTGATGCAGCTCGCCACGCACGCCGCGCCGAATCCGTTGTCGATGTTCACCACGCTGACATTCGAAGCGCAGCTATTCAGCATGGCAAATAGCGCCGCCACTCCCCCAAAACTTGCCCCGTAACCAACGCTCGTCGGCACGGCAATCACCGGCGCGCTCACAAGCCCTGCCACCACGCTCGGCAGCGCTCCTTCCATCCCTGCCGCGCAAATAATCACGCGCGCCGAAGTCAATTTCTCTCGATGTTTCAGCAAGCGGTGCAGTCCTGCCACGCCCACGTCGTAGATCGCCTCCGCGCGGTTGCCCATCATCTGCGCGCTCACCAGCGCCTCTTCCGCCACGCGAATGTCGCTCGTTCCCGCCGTCACCACGAGGATCAATCCTTTGCCTGTAATCTTCTTGCTTCGCTCGATGGTGATCGCTCCCGACGTCGCGTGAAATTTCGCCTGCCGCGAAATTTTTCGCACTCGCCGGTAAATCTTTTCGTCGGCTCGCGTAATCAAAATGTTGTGCGACGACTTCGCTCGCAGCATCCCGCGCACAATCTCCGCCACCTGTTCCGGCGATTTTCCCGCGCCGAAAATCACTTCCGGATAACCCTGCCGCAGCTCCCGGTGATGGTCGATCCGCGCGAAGCCAAGATCCTCGTACGGCAAATGCTTCAGCCGCTCGACCGCCCGCTCCGCCGACACCCGCCCTTTCTGCACCGCCTCCATCAGTTCGCGTATGTCGTTGGCGTTCATAAATGCAATGGAACCGCTCTTGGACTAGACCGCTTAGGGCTGATATTTCAGCCAAAGAGCGTACAAAATCACAACCACAATACCGATACCTATCCCAATAACTCGACGCTTGATCGATCCAAGTCGGCGCTCATCCTGATTTCTACCCCGTTCACGAAGATATTCCTCCCTTGCATAATTCTCCATCTTTGTAGTCAAGTTGCTCGTGAGCCGTGAAAACAGACGATTGCTCATGTGCCATCAGTATGGCACACGAAGGTGAAGTCCTCCACGTCGCAACGCTGAAACGTGGACGGCGTCTTGACTTTGCCCAAATCCGCTGCCTAGATGATGATTTCCGGATTCGATAGCACAACACGGCGGCCCGTGCTAACGGCTTTTTCGCGTGGATTTCCCTGCGGATTCTGGATCGTCGCGCAAATTGAGTCCAAGAAAATGGTCCTCGGTCACGCCCGCATCCAACCTCGAAGGTGCGAAGTCGAATGAATAGGCATGGTCGAATTCCAAGGCTTGAATCAATTCGGTGGTGAATTGCTCACCCATTCCTCGCTCGATCTCTAAGGCCACTGCGTAGGCGCTCAATTCCTCAAAATTGAGAGATGATTCTTGCCCCTGATTCTCACGAGACAGCCTATCCGCTTCGGTACGCGCCAGGAACTCTTTGAAATCCTGGAGTTCGGAAAGAACTTGTTTGCCTTTCCGGGTCGGAACTTCCAGCAAGTGCCGTGAGGTCGTCGAAATAACGACAATCGCTGCAATTAGACATGCAAAATCACCCGACGTTTGGCTTGCCAGCAGCGTCAATCCGAAGAGCGCGCTAACTGTCAAGAATACGGGATTGGCATCGCCGTATTTGAGGGGAGCGCGTGGCCGGTTCGTGCCAGGCAGGAGCGACATTATTTTCCGAAGCGTCGCTGGCCAGAGACGCAGAGCTGCAATCAGGCAACCAGCCCCAAGCACAATCCAAATGCAAGAATAAAGAAGGGCAGCGATGGATAGCGACGCTCGCGACGCCGATAGGATTGCCCAGGCAAGTAGCGGAACGTATGCAACGGAATAGATAACACCCATGATCCAGTAGGTCGTATGCGGTGAAAGCAAATCAGGACACGCGAGATTATCGATGGCTTCTTGAAAGTCATGCAAAGCCTGCTCAAGGCGGCCCGGATCGGTCCCGGTGAATTCGCAATCGTCACCATCATTCCTCGGGAACAGCGCCGAGAGCAAAGCGGTTTCCTCATGAGGAACGGATCTGTCCGCGTCGCGAATCTTCTCTAATCGAAATTGTCCCTCTGAAGCCTCGATCCTCACAAACCCTCGGGCAGCCAAAGAAATAATGCCGGCAGCAAAAGCTCGTTCGCATTCGCCGCTCTGATTCAAGTACGCTGCCATGCTCGGAGAAATCCCAGCGGGTGGTTCGTATCTTGTCATCTGAACGTGGTGAACGTCCCAGCGTAAAGCGATGACCAACACGATGTAGTAACACGAAACAGTGCCAAGAGCGCCCCAAGCGAAGAAACTTGCCTCGGAGATAGAAGGAGAGTTCATCATAATTTGATGGTATTCATTTTATATCGCTCTCTCCTGAACGCAGGTCGTTTTTCATTTTCCCGTACCTACCCCGACCGCTTCTTGACTTTGCCCAAATCCGCTCCATACACTGAGTAGCTCGGCTCACCGCAATGGCCCAGACCGAAGCCAAGACCATCACTGTAGGAATCACCGGCGCAAGCGGCGCAATCTACGCGCAGGCCATGCTTCGCGTGCTCGATGCCGACGCGCGCGTTTCCCGCGTTTACCTCATCGCCACCGACGCCGGCCTGCGCCTCATCTCCACCGAGCTCGCCATCGTCGCGCAGGAACACAAAAAACTC
>JASHRL010000336.1 GCA_030037355.1 Candidatus Acidiferrales bacterium
GCATTCGAAACGTCAAAGGAAACCATGAAACGAAAAATGGACGTCCTGCAAGGCACGCTGGCGCTGATGATTCTGAAAACACTCGACGTCCTCGGTTCTCAGCATGGCTATGGCATCGCGCGGCGCATCGAGCAGATCAGCGGCGACGTGCTCTCCGTGAATCAGGGAACACTGTACCCGGTGCTGCTGCGGCTGGAGCAGGAAGGCGCGATCGCTTCGGAATGGGGCGCTTCGGAGAATAATCGCCGGGCGCGTTTTTATCGTTTGACGCGCGACGGACGCAAACTGCTCGAAAACGAAACTCGCGACTGGGAGCGGACCGCCGCCATCATCGGCCGCTTCTTCGAAATCGAGCCGGAGGACTTGCGATGAAATTTCTGCGGCGGTTTTTCACGCGGCTCGGCAATTCGGCGACGAAGCGCGAGCAGGACGAACGCATGAAAGAAGAAATCGAGCAGCATATCGCGCTCGAGACGGAGCGAAATCTTCGCGCGGGCTTGCCGATGCAGGAAGCGCGCCGCCAGGCCGCGTTGAAATTCGGCGGGGTGCAAGCAATTCAGGAAGAATACCGCGCCGAGCGACGGCTGCTGTCGCTCGAAACATTTTTGCAGGACCTTCGCTATGGGTTGCGCGGTCTGCGCAAATCTCCCGGATTCGCCGCCGTCGCGATTCTCACTCTCGCGCTGGGCATCGGCGCGAACACAGCCATTTTTTCGCTCGTCAATAGCGTTCTGCTGCGGCCGCTCGCGTTTCGCAATCCGCAGCAGCTTTATCTGATTCGCGAAATCATTCCGCAGCTCACGAAATACTATCCGACCTTCCCGGCAAATCTTCCCGATTTTCTGATCTGGCAGAAGGAAGCGCATTCGTTCTCGGAAATCGCGCTGGCCGAAGATATTTCGTATGATCTGACCGGCCTCGGACCGGCGCAAGTGGTCGAGGCTGGACAAGCGTCCGCGAATATTTTCGATGTGCTCGGCGTGCGTGTCGCCATGGGGCGGACGTTTCTGCCCGAAGAAGACCAGCCCGGGCGCGATCACGTCGCGATTCTCACCGATCCTTTCTGGCGCAGCCATTTTCACGCTGATCCGTCTGTTGTTGGCAAGACGATGACTGTGGACGGCGCGCCGTACCAAATCGTCGGCGTTCTGCCGGCGTCGTTCCATTTTCCGAATGGAGATCAACTTGGCCCGCTGACAGGCTTCGATCCGCATCTGGCATTTTTCAAGCCGCTGGGACTCAACCCCAAAGACTGGGATTTGATGGGCGAATTCGATTTCGCCTGCATCGGCCGTCTGCGGCCAGACGTGACGCAAAGCCAAGCCGAAGCAGAATTGAACGTCATTCAAGCGCAAATCGCCAAGCAGGCAAAAGAGGAAAACATGGATCTCCTGGCGCAAATCATTCCGCTCGATTCGCAAGTGGTCGGCGGCGCGCGCCGTGGATTGATTTTGCTGCTTGCTGCTGTCGGCGCGGTGCTGTTGATCGCCTGCGTGAATCTGGCGAATCTGCTTTTGGCGCGCGTTCCCGGACGCATGCACGAAGCGGCGATTCGCACGGCGCTGGGCGCGTCGCGCGGGCGGCTGATTCGTCAGATGCTGACGGAGAGCGTGCTGCTCGGAATTTTGGGCGGGGCATTGGGCATTTTGGTCGCGAGTTTCGGCGTGCGCTGGCTGGTCGCCGCAGCGCCGCAGACAATTCCGCGTCTGGCGGAAGTGTCGCTTGACGCGCGCGTGTTGTGGTTCGCCGCCGCGCTTTCGATTTTGACCGGCATCATCTTCGGCATTCTTCCTGCGTGGCGTACGGCGCACATCGAGCCACAGGACGCGCTGAAATCCGGCAGCCGCGGCGCGACGGAGAATCGCCGCACGCTACGCCTACGCGAAACATTGATCGGTTTCGAAGTTGGATTGAGCACGCTGCTGCTGATTCTCGCCGGACTGCTGACGTCGAGCCTCATTCATTTGCTGCACGTGAATGCCGGATTCAGCGTCGACCACGTTCTCGCCGCCGATATTGATCTGCCGCCGCAAACTTATTCGGAACATGCCGCCAGGCTCACCTTTTGGGATAAGGCTGTCGCTGGAGTACGCGCAGAGCCGGGCGTGATTTCGGCTGCGTGGGTCAATCGTTTGCCGCTGGAAGGGCAAGTGCAGGTTTCCGGCGTGGGACTGCCGGGCATGCAGGAAAACACATTTCCGCTCGCCAATTATCGCACCGTGAGTCCCGGCTATTTCGCCACCATGGATATTCCGCTTCTGCAAGGCCGCGATTTTACCGACGCGGATCGCGGCCAATATCTCGTGGTCCTTTCACAGCAGCTGGCTTCGCGTTTCTTTCCACACGAAAGCGCAGTCGGAAAACAAGTCATAACTCAGTGGGACGGGAATCATTCCGCGCAAGTGATCGGCGTCGTCGGCGATATTCGTACAACGAGACTCGACCAGGCTCCGCTCCTGATGATCTATTGCGTGCCGGGGCTGAAGGAAGGTCCAAATCCGCCGGGAGCCGCGTCCATCGTGGTTCGGACGGCAATGGATCCCGCCGGCGCGGAATCCGCCGTGCGCCGCGTGGTCCAAAATA
>JASHRL010000337.1 GCA_030037355.1 Candidatus Acidiferrales bacterium
TCCATGTCGCCGAGGGAGTGAAGGCCGGGAACGAAGTCGTCGGAGCTGCCAAGTCGGTCGAGGGCGGCCTTGCCCATTCGAGACATGATGCGCATGCTGGCCGCGACGTACGGGCTGTCGGTGACTTCCACGCCGATTTTGCTGTAGGGAGATTTCTCAGGGCCGAGGATGTAAGGCACGACGTACATGGTGCGGCCCTTCATCGAGCCGCGGAAATAAACTTCAGCCTTTTGCTTGGCTTCCTCAGGGGCCATCCAGTTGTTCGTGGGGCCGGCGTCGGATTTTTCGCGTGTGCAGATGAAGGTGACGCCTTCGGTGCGGGCCACATCATTGGGATTGCTACGGTGAAGATAACAGTTGGGATAAGTTTTCGAGTTGAGACTGACGAGGGAGCCATCACGAAGCATGCCCTCGATGAGTCCCTGATATTCGCCCGCTGAGCCGTCGCACCAGACAATTTGCTTTGGCGTCGTCAGGCGTGTTACGTCCTCAACCCACCGTTCCAGCGGAGTTGACACATTTCCTCCTAATTTGGTTGGCGCGGGGAAAGTCGCCCGACCATCTGGAGGGCCCTTTGCGCGTCGCGTCTGAACAGCTAGAAGTGCAATGGATACAAAATACAAATTTTATTCCGCTGAGGAGTGAAAAGCAACGAAAAGCAAGAAAGCTGCGCCGCCCGGGTGTGCCGTCGGCGTTAACAACAGAGAAGCATGATTTGCGGACGATGGTCAGCGAATCGAAGAGCCGACAACGGTCGTAGAGAGCCGCGATGCTATACTTCGGCCATGTATGCGCGGAAACTGCGCGTGGATGTGTTGATCGAAGACGAACGCAAAGCGTGTCCACTCGACTGGCTGGATGCATTTTGCATGCGTAATTTCACCGGTTCTGCGGAATTTGACGACACTCTGCCGACGGGCGAAGGCCAAATCGAAGCGAGCCTGCGCGTGGATCCGGAGCGGTTCGGAGCCGAGTTTGCCGAGTGGCTGACGAAGCGCGGCAAAGGAAACGGCAAACCGGTACGCGTCGAAGTAAAAATCGAATGAGTCTCCTGCGGCCGGAAAAATCCATAACCCAATCAAATATCAGCAGAAAAGCTCCGGGATTCGTCTGGCGCGGTGCGGCGCAGAGGAACGGTGCGCTTGAGCGCGATGCGAATCTCCGGCAGAGCTTCTCGCGCTGCGGCCTCGCCTGCGGCGATCAGGTCCGGCGTGCGCTGAAAATCATCCCAGTGGATTTGCCGCACGGCGGGTTTGAGGATGATGTCGGCGAAACGCAGCCAGCGCGGCGGCTGTTGCTGCTGAATGATGGAAAACGAGCGGCTGATGATTTCAATGGTGTTCTTGGGCCGCTGATCGGGCTGGCCTGGATCGAGATGCACGGCGATGACGACGTCAGCGCCCATGCGACGCACCGCTTCGGCAGGGACGGCTTCGGTCAGGAAGCCATCGACGAGCATCCGGCCGTCATATTCGATGGGCAGAAACATTCCAGGAAACGCGCAGGAAGCGCGCAGCGGCCGGCAGAGCTCGCCTTTCGTGAAGTAAACCGATTCGCCGGCGACAATGTCCGTGGCGACGATGGCGAAAGGAATTTTTAGTTCTTCGAAAGTGGTGCAAGGAGTCAAGCGGCGCAGGTAACCTTCCAGGCGCTCATTGATAGCCATGCCCATTCGCGAAATCGTCCAGCGGCCAAAATCGCGGAAGTGCGTCAGCGCGCCCTGGCGTTCGAGTTCTTCGAGAGGCGTGCCGCTGGCGTAAGCGGCGCCAACCAGAGCGCCGACGCTCGTGCCTGCGATCATGTCGATCGGAATGTCATTCTCCTCGAAGACGCGCAGCACGCCGATATGCGCGATTCCGCGCGCAAATCCGCCACCCAGTGCGACACCGATGATCGGCCTGCTCTCGTCGCCCGGTTCCCGGTAGGCAAACGACCGCAGCCCCTTGACCGCAGACCCCAGCCAGCGAATGACATTTCCCATGCGATTCGTCTTCCTTTTCTTGGGCCGGTGCTTATAGGATTATTCTATCGCCGTTGGTGTTGCCGGGGGTTTTTGGTTGACCCTGCGATACTAGTTCTGTAACCTCCGAGCTTTCCCTTCTGCAAAGATGACCATTCGCATAGAAAAAGCGGCAGTTCTTGGCGCGGGAACGATGGGAGCGCGCATCGCAGCGCATCTGGCGAATGCAGGCGTCCCGTGTTTCTTGTTGGACATCGTGCCGCGCGAATTGACCGCCGAAGAAAACCGCAAAGGACTGACGCTGAACTCGCCCGCCGTGAGGAACCGGTTCGCGCTGGCGGGAATCGAAGCAGCGAAAAAATCGCGTCCGGCGGCATTTTTCGTCTCTGATTTTGCGCGGCTGGTTCGCCCGGGGAATTTTGAAGACAATCTCGAATGGTGCAAGGAAGCGGACTGGATCGTCGAGGCGGTGACGGAAGATCTCGAGATCAAGCGCAACCTGCTGGCGCGCGTGGAAAAGCACCGGCGGCCGGGAACCATCGTCAGCACGAACACTTCGGGACTGCCAATTCATCTCGTCGCCGAAGGACGCTCCGACGATTTTCAGGCGCACTGGGCCGGAACGCATTTCTTCAATCCGCCGCGCTACATGAAGCTGGTCGAGCTAATCGCTGGACCGAAGACGAAGCCGGAAGTTCTGGCGGCGCTCGAAGAGTTCTGCGACCGGCGCCTCGGAAAAGGTGTCGTGGCGGCGAAAGACACGCCGAATTTCATCGCCAATCGCATCGGAACGTTTTCGATGCTCAACGCCATGCGCTTGATGGCCGAGCTGGGTATGACCGTCGAGGAAGTGGACGCGTGCACCGGACCGGCGATCGGCCAGCCGAAGTCTGCGACGTTTCGCACGGCCGATCTCGTCGGCCTCGACGTGCTGGCGCATGTGGTCAACAACATTTACGAAAGCGTGCCGAACGACGAGTCGCGCGAAATCTACAAACTGCCCGCGCTGATCGACGAAATGATGAAGCGTGGCTGGCTCGGTGAAAAGACCGGCAGCGGTTTTTACAAGCCCGTGAAAAAAGGCGGCGAGACGGAAATTCTGGCCCTCGATGCGAAGACGATGGAGTACCGGCCGCGGCAGAAAGCGAAATTCGCGTCGATCGATGCGGGAAAATTGGTGGAAAGTACGCGAGAACGAATCCGCGGATTCCTTCAGCCGATTTTGGATGGCCAGGTCGGTGACAAGGCCATGCGCTTTCTGTGGGGCAGCCTTTCGGAGACCTGTCTTTACGCCGCGCGGCGCATTCCGGAAATTGCAGACCGAATCGTGGAAGTGGATCGTGCGATGCGCTGGGGATTCAACTGGGAGCTGGGGCCGTTCGAAATCTGGGACGCCGTCGGAGTCGAGCCGATGGCGCGGATCTTGAAGATGCTGGGCAAGTCGCTGCCGCCGATTGTGACGTCCGTGCTGGCGTCGGATAGGAAATCGTTCTACGAATCCGCACAAGGCCGCATGAGCTATTTCGATCTCGGCGCGGCGAATTACAAGACGCTCGAAGAGCCGCGCGGCGTAATCCTGCTGAAGTCGCTCAAGGAACAGTCGAAAATCGTCGAGGAAAATTCCGGCGCGAGCTTGATCGACTTGGGCGACGGCGTCCTTTGCTGCGAATTTCACGCCAAGATGAACGCCATCGGCGGCGACATTGTGGCCATGCTGCACGCAGGCGTCAAGCATCTGCACAGCGATTTCGCCGCGATGGTGATTGCGAATCAAGCTGTGAACTTTTCCGTAGGCGCCAACCTGATGTTGCTGCTCGTGAGCGCGCAAGAACAGGAATGGGACGACATTCATCTCGCGGTCCGGCAGTTCCAGAATGTGAATATGGCCGTCAAATATGCGCCCGGGCCGGTGATTGCTGCGCCGCAGGGAATGGCGCTCGGCGGGGGCTGCGAGATCAGTTTGCATGCCGCGAAAATCCACGCCGCGGCGGAAGCATATATCGGGCTGGTCGAGACAGGAGTGGGGCTGATTCCCGCGGGCGGCGGATCAAAGGAAATGTTGATTCGCGCGAATGAACACGCCGCAGGCGAAGAGGATTTGGATCTGTTTCACGCCATGAAGCCGGTCTTCGAAAATATCGCTATGGCGAAAGTGGGAACGAGCGCGGAAGAGTGCCGCGCGCTGGGCTATCTGCGCGCGTCGGATGTCGCCTCGATGAATCGCGACCGGCTGATTGCGGACGCGAAAGAGACCGCGCTGGCTATGGTGCGCGCTGGCTATCATCCGCCTGCACCGGCGCAGATTCGCGTTCTTGGCGAGGAACTCATCGCCGCTGCGAAGCTGGCAATTCATCAAATGCTGCGCGGCGAATACATCTCCGAATACGATGCATTGGTGGGACGGAAGCTGGCGCACGTTCTCGGCGGCGGTGCGCTCTCCGCGCCGCAGATGGTCTCCGAGCAATATGTCCTCGATTTGGAGCGCGAAGCGTTTGTGTCACTCTGCGGCGAACGCAAGACGCAGGAGCGCATTGCCCATACCCTCAAAACCGGCAAGCCCCTGCGCAACTAATTGTTCGCGAGGGCCGGCTAGCGTGTCAGCATCCCAAGAAGCCTAGACCGCGTGGCGGAGGATACGAAGGCGCCATTTGCCGCATTTCTCTGGCAGTGCAAGAATTCGTCCCAGCCCCAATCAAATAGTTTCTCCAGACGCTCAAATTCTGATGTGACCGTAGTTTGTGAGACCGTGCGGGCGTCAGTGCTGACGGTGACGCACACATTTTTCCGCAGCAAACGGTCAATCGGATGCCCCGCCAGACTTGATACAGCCCGCGTCTGGTAATTCGAAAGCGGGCACATTTCCAAAGGGATAGCGTGTTCGCGCACATATTCCAGAACTTTGGGCGACTCTTCAATTCTTACGCCGTGCCCAATTCGCTCGGCGCCCAATACTTCGATTGCTTCCTGGATGCTCTCTGCGCCGCGCGCTTCACCCGCGTGGACCGTGCGCCGCAAACCTGCGTCGCGAGCGAGATCGAATGCTGCCCGGTGAGGCGTGCCGGGATAACGCGCTTCATCCCCAGCCAAATCGATCCCGCAAACACTGTTTGCGTTCGCGGCCGCGAGACGCGCGATGGCCAGGCTGCTTTCGGCGCTCTCGTGCCGCAAGCAACAGAGAATCAGTCCAACGTGAACTCCGGTTGCTCGCGCACCTTCCGCGAGTCCTTCATTCACCCCCTCGACAACCTCCTGGAGCCGCAGGCCTTCGCGCATGTGGAGTTGCGGCGCAAATCGTACTTCTCCGTAGACAACTCCATCCGCGCTTAAGTCCTCTACAAATTCGCGTGCTATACGAATTAAGTGTTTGCGCTGCTGCATCACTTCGAGCGCCAAATCGATTCTGCGAAGATAATCGGCCAGGTCCATGCATGTTTCTGGCGCAACCAGGCCAGTCTCAATTGGATCGGGCAGAGACAAACCAAGTTCCTTTCCAATCTCAGCAACCGTGGAAATGCGAACAGAGGAATCCAAGTGGCAGTGCAGTTCAATTTTGGACAACTGTCGATAGTCGATCACGGCTGCCTCTACGATTCAGACCACAAATAATGCAGACGATTCGTCACCAACGAACTCGCGGCAAAAATCTCCTGACTCCATCCCCGAAATACGCATACTATCCTGGGCCATTCGAGACAAATTTGTCATGAATAAATTCATTGGAATCGAGGCACAATGTCTTTCTCTTGTTCCGTATTTGTACCGCTGCCGTCTAACACCGTGGCTGCTCGCTTCACGACTGATCCTGCTTCTTTCTTGCCCGCGTCAAACCGCAATCCGGGCACCAGACGCAAATCCACATCGCTACGAGGCTGCCGCAGCGTCTCAAGTCTTTCCGGATCCCGATGGCGATTCCCATTTTTTCCTTGAAATCATCTTAACTCTATGTTATATATAGACTTGCAGCTTGAGATTCTCGTTTGTAGGTTGGATTCGGGCTGCTTAGAATGGAATGGGAGGCGGGCCGCGGAGACGCGGCCTTTTCGCTTTTTATGCGCTTTCAAAATTCTAATCGAGTTTCTATGGGAAATTAGAACCTCATGCAACTCATTGAAAACAGACGAATGAGGTCATTTCTAATCGAGTTTTTTCGCAGTTTTTTTCGGGTGCGCGTCCGTTTCCGGACACCGCTTTTTGAGGCGCCTCCGCTTCGCGCCGTAGTTGCTTTTTTGAATGCTTCGGCGTCCAATGATGAAAAGCGGGAGATGCGAGGTGCGGCATGAGGGAAGCGGTGATCGTCAGCTCGGTACGGACGGCTGTGGGAAAGGCGTTCAAAGGGACGCTGCGTGCGGAACGCCCAGATGATTTGGCGGCGGTGGCGATGCGCGAAGCGATCGCGCGCGTGCCCGGACTCGACGCCAAGGAAATCGATGATGTGATTCTCGGCTGTGCGATGCCGGAGGCCGAGCAGGGAATGAACGTGGCGCGCATTGCCGCGCTGCGCGCTGGATTGCCGGTCGAAGCCTCGGCGATGACCATCAACAGATTCTGCTCTTCGGGTTTGCAGGCGATTGCTATCGCCGCGGAACGCGTGGCGGCCGGCGGCGCGGATGTGATTCTCGCCGGGGGAACAGAATCGATGAGCCTGATTCCCATGGGCGGCAATAAAATTTCGCCGAATCCCTGGCTGATGGATCATTATCCCGATGCGTACCTGGGCATGGGGCTGACCGCTGAAAATCTGGCGAAAAAATACAGCATAACGCGCGAACAGGCCGACGAATTTTCGTATCAGAGCCACCAAAAAGCCCTTGCGGCAATCGCGGAGGGAAAATTCAAAGACGAAATTGTTCCGGTCGAAGTGGATTTCACTTCCGTGGACAATTCGAATGGGAATCGCGCGAAAACTGCGAAAGTGAAATTCGACACGGACGAAGGCCCGCGCGCGGATACGTCGATGGAAGCGCTGGCAAAATTAAAGCCGGCGTTTCATGCGCGGGGAGTTGTGACCGCAGGAAACAGTTCGCAGATGAGCGACGG
>JASHRL010000338.1 GCA_030037355.1 Candidatus Acidiferrales bacterium
CGCAAGAAGTGGTGGAACGGTATAACACCAAGTCTTTTCCGGAGTTCCTGGATCTCTTCAAATGGGCCACGACTTATCTCCGCGCGCCGCGCGATTATGCCTATCTCGCAAAAGCCGTCGCACATAATCTGAGCGCTCAAAATTGCCTCTATGCGGAAATAACTTTGTCTGTCGGCGTGATGTTGCTGCGAAATCAGAACGTCGAAGCAAATCTTGCTGCGATTTCGCAGGCGGTCAGCGAAGGCGCCGATTCGGATAGCCTGCAGGTTCGCTGGATCTTCGACGCCGTACGTCAATTTGGGCCGGAGAAAGCGATGGAAGTCGCACGCCTCGCTTCGCAAATGAAATCTGAAGGCATCGTCGCATTTGGACTCGGCGGCGACGAAGAATCTTTGCCCGCCTCCGGCTTTCGCCGCGTCTATGACTATGCTGCTGCCGCGGGCCTGCATTGCCTTGCTCACGCCGGCGAAATGGGCGGGCCGAAATCGGTCCGCGATGCCATCGAAATCCTCCGCGCCGAGCGCATTGGTCATGGCATTGCCGCGATTCGCGATGAAGCTCTCATGGACCTGCTCATCGAGCGCGAAATTCCGCTCGAAATCTGCCCCGAAAGCAACGTTCGTACTGGCGCGCTCACCAAGCTGCTCGGTTCTCAATCGGCTCGCATCGAGGACCATCCTCTGCAGCAATTCGTCGCTCGCGGCGTCCCCGTCACACTCTCGACTGACGATCCAGCAATGTTTCGCACCACACTGAACGACGCCTATGTGCTCGCCCTCGAGAAAATGAGCATTACTACGGCCCAACTCGTCTCCATCGCCGAAGCGAGCTTCCGGCATGCATTTTTGGCGCCGCCGGAAAAACAAGCCCTGCTCCATCGTTTTCGCACCGAGGCACGAAGCCTCGATTTGCTATAATGTCCCGCATGAAAGCTCACGTCTGTGTAATGTTGAAGTCCACCGTACTTGACCCGCAGGGCCAAACGATTCAGCACGCGCTATCGTCGCTCGGTTATTCGAAAATCCAGAGCGTCCGCCAGGGCAAATTCTTCGTCCTCGATCTCGATGGCCTCACTGCGGAGGACGCGAAAAAGCAGGCCGAGAAGATCGCCCGCGAAGTTCTGGCGAATCCTGTCATCGAAGAATTTCGCTGCGAAATCGTCTCGTAGCGCCGTGGCATCGAGGCGTTCACTCATCCGCGGAGTCTATTCGTTGGCAAGAGCATCTAATTCGCGGAGTATGCTAATCTGAACGCTCAAAGGTGACCTCGAAGCTCGGGCCCCGTCGTGGCCCGTTTTCGGTAAGCAGGAGCGCAGGAACTCATGTGCGGAATTGTCGGCTACATCGGCCCTAAGAAAGTGGTCCCTCTCATTCTTGACGGCCTCCGGCGTCTCGAATATCGCGGCTACGATTCGGCCGGCATCGCGGTCGTCCAAAAGAACGGCACGCTCGATATCCGCCGCGCTTCCGGAAAATTGCGCAATCTCGAAGAGACCATCCACCTTTCGCCCCTCGATGGTACCTACGGCATCGGCCACACGCGCTGGGCCACGCATGGCCGTCCTACGGAAGAAAATGCGCACCCGCATCGCGATTGCAAAGGCGAAGTCGTCGTCGTCCACAACGGCATCATCGAAAACTATCTCGAGCTCAAGCAGCAACTCATCGCCAAGGGTCATAAATTCGTCACGGAGACGGACACCGAAGTCATCGCGCACCTTGTCGAAGCCAATATGAATGGCTCGCTCGAAAGCGCCGTGCAGAAAACGGTGAAGCAATTGAACGGCGTCTACGCCCTCGGAGTTATTTCGACGCGCGATCCCAATAAAATCGTTGCTGCTCGCTGGGGACCTCCCGCGGTGATCGGCCTCGGCCACAATGAATATTTCGTCGCCAGCGACATCCCAGCTGTGCTGCATCACACGCGTGACGTGATCTTCTTGGCCGATGGGGACATTGCCGTCCTAACGCCAGAAGGCGTTCGTCTCACCGATTTCGATGGCGCGGCTATCGAACGTCCCGTGCAGCACATCTCCTGGGACCCCATCATGGCCGAAAAAGGCGGCTTCAAACATTTTATGCAGAAGGAAATCTTCGAGCAGCCGCGCGCTGCCCGCGACACGCTCGTTGGCCGCGTCTCGCTCGATACTGGAAGAGTCTTTCTCGACGAAATGCAGATCACGGAGAAAGAATTCCGTGAATTTCAAAACGTGAAAATCGTCGCATGCGGCACGAGTTGGCACGCCGGGCTCGCCGGAAAATTCATGATCGAGAAGCTCGCCCAGATTCCCGTCGAAGTCGACTATGGCAGCGAATTCCGCTATCGCGATCCCATCATCGATCAGCGCAGCCTCGTAGTCGTCATCAGCCAATCAGGAGAAACTGCCGACACGCTTGCCGCTCAGCGTGAAGCGCGTCAAAAGCACGCGAAGACGCTCGCCATTTGCAACGTCGTCGGTTCGATGATCACGCGCGAGGCTTGTGGCACGATCCTTACGCATGCGGGACCTGAAATTGGCGTCGCCTCGACAAAAGCCTTCACGGGACAGCTTACGGCTCTGGC
>JASHRL010000339.1 GCA_030037355.1 Candidatus Acidiferrales bacterium
CGCCTGGATAAGCAGAGCGAGCTGAACGACTGGCTGTCCCGCCCCGGCGCATTCAAGCAGTCCGATTTCGAATTTTTCATGAACTCCGGCGTGAACGCCATCAACTTCGGCGAAGGTGCATCTTCCCTCGACGACGCCGAAAAACTCTTCGCGAAGTGGAACACCTTCATCCTCGACTATCCCGACTGGCTCGCGCGCATCAATTCCGCCGCTGATTTTGAAAAAGTCAAAACGCAGGGCCGCTACGGCATTATTTTCGGATTGCAGTCGAGCGATCAGTTCGAAACGGTCGACGCCGTCAACACCTGCTACGGCTTCGGCCAGCGCATCTCGCAGCTCTCCTATAATTTCCGTTCGCGCGTCGCCGACGGAGCATTCGAGCCGCACGACGCCGGAGTGAGTGAGTACGGCGCCAAAGTGATTCAGCGCATGAACCAGCTCGGCATGGCCGTGGATCTCGGCCACGCCAGCGACCGCACCAAGCTCGACGCCTTCGAACTTTCCACCGCGCCGGTGATTCTCTCCCACGGAAATTGCCGCGCGCTGAATCCCAATGCTCCTCGCGCAACGACCGATGACGCCATTCGCAAGCTTGCCGCGCGCGGCGGCGTCATGGGCATCACGTGCATCGCCTTCATGGTCAAGGGCGCCGAGCCGGTCACTGTGGATGACGTCATCAATCATTTCGATCACGTCCGCGACCTCGTCGGAATCGAACACGTAGCCATCGGCTCGGATGCTGGCGTCGAGAGCAACGATCTGGGCTCTCCCGCGATCCTCAAGCAGATGCTCGCCACCGCCGACCCGCGCTATCACGTTCATGGAACGCACGAGATCGTCGCCGGCCTCGAAGGGGAGAAGCGCGTCTACGATCTCACCGCTGCTTTCGTCCGCCGCGGATACACCGACGACCAAATTCGCCTCATCCTTGGCCAAAACTGGCGCCGCGTCCTCGGCCAAATCTGGCGCGCCTGACGCCCCGCCGTGGCACAGGCTCTCAGCCTGTGTGCCTTTGCCTGTGCTGCCATCCCGCCTGCCCATCCTTTGTGCGCCGCCCCGTCTCTATCTTTTCGCTGTCATCCCGCCTGCCCTGAGTGCTCCGGCGAAGGGAACCCGGCTGCGTCTTCTGCAGACGGTGTGAGGCTTGCCCGCCGCGGCGGGGATCTGCTGTTGCCTTTTGTAGGGGCGGCGCTTGCCCCGCCCATCGCGACTCCCCGAGTCGCGTGTCATCCTGAGCGGAGCGTTTTTCTGCGGAGTCGAAGGACCTCGCCTCGCCGGCTGCCCCATCCTTTGCGCCCTTCGCAAAGGGTGGGTTCGTCGCGCCGCCTCTTCTTTTCGTTGTCATCCCGCCTGCCCTGAGTGCTCCGGCGAAGGGAACCCGTCTGCGCCTTCTGCAGACGGTGTGAGGAATCTGCTGTTGCCGTTCTTTCGTAGGGACCGGGCTGCCGTTCGTAGGGGCCTGCTCGCCTAGGCGAGCGGGGCTTGTTTACCCTGAGGAACGAAGGGCCCGCCTGGGCGAGCTCTCAGCCGGTGCGTTTCTGTTTTTTTGGAGTGCGGCGGTCCGCACCGCGGACTCCGGCTCGCCTGCCGTGGCAGGCGTAGCCGGAGCTCGACGCCGCTTTGCCACGGACGTACACAACTTCGCTGCGTCGCCTCGCAAACCTCCGCCCCGTCGCTCCGCCTTTTCTTTTCGTTGTCATCCCGCCTGTCCCGAGTGCTCCGGCGAAGGGAACCCGGCTGCGCCTCTTGCAGGCGGTGTGAGGGATCTGCTTTCGCACCTGCGGTACTAAACGCGAAATCGATTTGGGTCTGTAGAGCGTGTTACAGTATTCTTGACCGCTTGGCGACACATGGGTGACACGCCAACCCTTGAGCAAACCCTCCTAGACCGACCGTCCGGGCTACAGGAGAAAATCGGCCGAAGCGTCGGCAATTTCACTACAGCACTATTCGGAGTTTTTGAAAAGACACGTCAACTAAGGCTGGCCGGCACCGGAACCTTTGTCTTGGCAAACGACGTTCCATACGTTTTGACAGCGGCTCATGTCTGGCACGAGGTCCTTCAGGAAGCAAACGCGGTAGGGATCACACTGAGAGAAGGAGTAGACCACCGCGACTTGATAAGAAGGGACTCGATAATTCCTGCAGGACCGCAAAGACCGGCAGCTTGGGGTGAATGGGGACCTGACCTAATCTTCCTTCGCATCCCGCGTGAATATATGGGACAAATCCAAGCCTATCGAACCTTCTATAATCTGGCGAACCTGCTAGGACCCGACTTAGCGCTACCACATTTGCATCTTAGGATGCTCATTGGCGCTCCCGCCGCGCTCGGGGAATTCACTTCAACTCACGCGAGTTTCGAGATCAATGGGTTCTATTCCGACGTCAATGCTCGTGCATATAAGCGCGGGGAGTTCGACTACCTTGATCTCGACACGGACCTTTCCCTTCCTGGCGTTGTCCGCGATTTCGGCGGCGTAAGCGGCGGTGGCGTATGGCGGATTCTTCTATACAGGTCACCCTCAACAGGAGAGATCGACTGGATTGCTTCCCTAGAGGGCGTAGCGTTCTACCAACTCGCGGTTGAGAATAGCCACCGTGTGATCCGGTGTCACGGGCCGGAAACCATTCGCGCCGCGGTTCCACGCGAGGTTTAGCAACTCTCGCAGTGTTTTTGCTTCGCTTTTCTGTTGACATTCTCGTTACTATCTGCTTCAATGGTTTTGTGCGGCTCTGCCGCCCGGTTGAGCTTCGTGCCTCCGCCATCCGCGGAGCCCATTAGCCCAACCCAAAATTAGGCTTTCGCCAATCGTCCGAGTGGTAGCTCACTTAGGGCGATTTTTTTTACCCCCAAGGGGGAGAAAGGAAAACCACAGGAGAAATCCTCGGAGAAAATCTCATGCCAGCCACTCGCAAATCACCACGCTCCACCGAAAATCAGGAATCCGGCGCCGCCGGGCGCTCTTCCCGCGCTCTTGCCCGTCACATTCGCAAATGCGCCATCTGCCGTCATCCCCGGCGCGAGCAGATCGAAGACGACTTCATTCGTTGGTACGATCCCTGGACCATCGTCGAAGACTACGAGCTTCCCAGTCGCTCCTGCCTCTATCGCCACGTGGAAGCCCGCGGCCTTCTCGCCCGCCGTCGCCGCAATCTTCGCGGCGTCGCCGAACGCATCCTCGAAAACGTCGATAGCGCCGTCATCACCGCCAACGCCGTTCTTCACGCCATGCGCCTCTTCGCCCATATCACCGAAGACGGCCAATGGCTCGAGCCTCCCAAGCGCGCCGTCATCACTCACGTTCACGCCTATCCCGACACCGCCGCTCCTCGCGCTCCAGCGGATTCCGAAAAACTCTCTGATGCTGCTTCCCTTGAAAAACCTGCCAAGCAACCTGTGAAATCGACTACTAACGCGAGGCCAGAAACTAGCCACTCGCCACTAACCACTAGCCACTTGCCTTCGGATCCCGCTCGCAAAGAACTCAATGCCATGCTCCGCGGCATCCACACGCAAGGCCCCAAACCCGGCCTCGAAGCCCAGCGCGTCGCCGTCCTCAATCAGGCCGCTGATCTTCTGCCCGTCGTCAATCGCCTCGTCGCCGCCGCCGAAGCTCGCGCCGCAGCGGACGATGCCCTTACGGATCTGCTTCCCAGCGATTCCGTCCAGAGCCTTGTTCTTCCTGATCACTCGTCACTAGCCACTAGCCACTGCTTTTTTAATCGGGACACAAAACTCCAATGGCGGAGACGCAAGTGATTGAAAACATTCACCGGAGCACACTTCTAATCGGGACAAATTTTCATGCTCCGCGAACTCGGATTTTCGCGGGAAGGAGAGGTGCCGCAGGATAAAAAAAGCCCCATCCTCTGCGGCGTGCGCAAAGGATGGGGCCGGGAAAGACTCGAAAAAAACTAGAGCTTGAAGCTGAAGCCGAGCGAAATGATCGGGTAAAACTTGAACGCCGTCAGGTCGTTGCTGTACTTCGTCCGCTGCGCTTGCAAGTCGGTCTGAAAGCCAGCGTCCGTCGCGACTTGAAACGAATTCACGCCGTCGACGCACGGAGACGAAGTGCAAGCTTGGCCGGCGAGGTTCATGCCCACCGTCGGCGAGCCCTGAAACGCCACGCCCGCTTCGAAGTTGACGCTGATGCGGTGG
>JASHRL010000340.1 GCA_030037355.1 Candidatus Acidiferrales bacterium
GGGCAGCGCGAGCGAAGCGTCGTGACTCGCCTTGCTGTCCCAAACTTCGGAAACCCAAATCGCGTCGCCATCGTTTGCATCTTTCGCCACCACATAGCTGAGACAGCCGGGCATCTCGCCGATTCCATCCAGCAGAATCGCGATGAACTCATCGCGCTTGCCCGGAACGGCGGTGATTTTTCCGATCATCCCGTACATATCGGCTCCCGCTTCTGTGGATGCCCCATCCTTTGCCGGTTTTGCAAAGGGTGGGACGTTGTTTTCTACCTCGGCCGCCGCCCATGAAGGTGCGCCGATCGCCGTGATCGCAATCGCCCCTGCCGCCAGGATGTCGCGCCGCCGCATTTCAGATGTCGTAATACAACTGAAATTCGTACGGATGCGGCCTCATCCGCACAGCGTTCACTTCATTCTTCATTTTGTATTCGATCCACAAATGGATCAGGTCCTGGCTGAAGACGTCGCCCTTGAGCAGGAATTTGTGATCTTTTTCCAGCGCGCGCAGCGATTCTTCGAGCGACCCCGGCATCGACGGAACATTCTTCAATTCTTCCGGCGACAGATCGTAAATGTCCTTGTCGAGCGGCTGGCCCGGATCGATTTTGTTTTCCACGCCATCGAGCCCGGCCATCAGCATCGCCGAATACGCCAGATACGGATTGCACGACGGGTCCGGCGGCCGGAATTCCAGCCGCTTCGCCTTCGGGCTCGCCGAGTACATCGGAATGCGCACCGCCGCCGAGCGATTCCGCCGCGAATACGCCAGATTCACCGGCGCTTCGAATCCCGGCACGAGCCGCTTGTACGAATTCGTCGTCGGCGCGATCAGTGCGGCCAGCGCCGGCGCATGCTTCAGCAATCCGCCGATGTACCACAGCGCGGTCTGGCTCAGTCCGGCGTAGCCGTCTCCGGCGAAAAGCGGCTTGCCCTTCAGCCACAGCGACTGGTGCGTGTGCATGCCGTTGCCGTTGTCCTGAAAGAGCGGCTTGGGCATGAACGTGACCGTTTTTCCATACTGGTGCGCCGTGTTGCGGACTACGTATTTGAAAACCATCATGTTGTCCGCGGCCTTCAGCATCGTGTCAAATTTGAAATCGATTTCCGTTTGTCCGCCGGTGGCGACTTCGTGGTGATGGCACTCGACGTTAATTCCGCATGCTTCCAGTTGCAGAATCATGTCCGTGCGCAAATCCATATAGTGATCCGTCGGAGGAACGGGGAAGTAGCCTTCCTTGTAACGTGGGCGATATCCGAGGTTGTGCTCGGCGCGCCCCGAATTCCAGCGGCCTTCCTCGGAATCGATGAAATAAAATCCGTGCTGTTCGCGCTGATCGAATCGTACGTTGTCGAAAATAAAAAACTCCGCCTCGGCGCCGAAAAACGCCTGGTCCGCGATGCCCGTGAATCCCAGATACGCTTCCGCCTTGCGCGCGATATGCCGCGAGTCGCGCGGATATGGCTGCTTGGTCATCGGGTCCACGACGTCCGCCAGCATCACCAGCGTCGGCGTATCGCGAAACGGGTCCATGAACACCGAGCTTGCGTCCGGTATCAACAGCATGTCCGATTCGTGAATCGATGCCCATCCGCGAATCGAGCTGCCGTCCATTCCAAATCCATCCTCGAACGAATGCGCGCTCAGTTCGTGGATGGGAAAACTGATGTGGTGCCACACGCCGGGAACATCAATGAAGCGCAAGTCCAGAATTTTGGCATTGTGCTTCGCGGCGTAATCCATCACTGATTTCGGATCCATATTCCTCCCCCGCAGATAAGCTGCGGCGCTTGAATTTTAATCGGCGACGATAGCTCAGTGCCACTTCCGCGTCAAGCGCGCGCCGCACACCTCCGCGCTCGCGTCGCCCTCCATTTTGGCCCGGTTTATTTCCAAAGTGCGCCTCCTCTCAGAGTTCCGTCGGGTAGCCCATCCTTTGCGTCGTCTGCAAAGGGTGGGTTCGCCGTTTGTAGAGACTTTTTTCGCTCATCCTGGGGAACGAACTGCGCCGCTCTTCCGCGAAATTCCGCATCCTTTGCGTCAACTGTGCTAAGTTAAGCGCTCGTCGCCATGCATAAAACACAAGTTGATCGGCCCTCCCGTTCGCGTCGCCTGCTCCACGCCGAATCACAATGCCCATGAGACGATCTTCGCTTTCGCGCCGTGAATTTCTTCGCCGCGCCGGATCTGCTGCGGTCGCGGCGCCGTTCGTACTTCGCGGCCGCTTCCGGCTTTTTGCGCAAAGCAACGAAGAATATTCCGCGCGCGTTGTGCAGCTGGTCCGCGAGTCGCTGGTAATTGATCTCCTCAATCAGTTTCTGTATCGCCTCGATAAACAGAGCGAGCTGAACGACTGGCTGTCCCGCCCCGGCGCATTCAAGCAGTCCGATTTCGAATTCTTCATGAACTCCGGCGTGAATGCCATCAACTTCGGCGAAGGTGCATCTTCTCTCGATGACGCCGAAAAACTCTTCGCGAAGTGGAACACCTTCATCCTCGATTATCCCGACTGGCTCGCGCGCATCAATTCCGCCGATGATTTTGAAAAAGTCAAGACGCAGGGCCGCTACGGCATTATTTTCGGATTGCAGTCAAGCGATCAGTTCGAAACGGTCGACGCCGTCAACACCTGCTACGGCTTCGGCCAGCGCATCTCGCAGCTTTCTTACAATTTCCGCTCCCGCGTCGCCGACGGCGCATTCGAGCCGCACGACGCCGGAGTGAGTGAGTACGGCGGCAAAGTGATTCAGCGCATGAACCAGCTCGGCATGGCCGTGGATCTCGGCCACGCCAGCGATCGCACCAAGCTCGACGCCTTCGAACTTTCCACCGCGCCGGTGATTCTCTCTCACGGAAATTGCCGCGCGCTGAATCCCAATGCTCCTCGCGCAACAACCGATGACGCCATTCGCAAGCTCGCCGCGCGCGGCGGCGTCATGGGCATCACGTGCATCGCCTTCATGGTCAAGGGCGCCGAGCCGGTCATTATAGATGACGTCATCGACCATTTCGATCACGTCCGCGACCTCGTCGGAATCGAACACGTAGCCATCGG
>JASHRL010000341.1 GCA_030037355.1 Candidatus Acidiferrales bacterium
TCGTAGGCGATTTGAAACTCCGGATCGTGCACGCCAATAATTTCGAAGCCGTATTTTTGGTAGCGCGCATACCACTCTTTGTTCTGCGGAAATGTGCGGATGCAGTTGATGCAGGTGTACTCCCAGAAATCCAGCATCACGACTTTGCCGCGCAATTGTTTGAGCGTCAGCGGTTCGGAATTGATCCACGTGGTTCCGGAAACCTTAAAGCCGGGGCGGGGGAAATCGGGCGCTTTCTGATTGAGCGCCATCATACGCCCATCGACGGTTTGGCCAGTCAGCTGTACCTGTCCCCGCGCCGCGCCCACGACCAGCACTCCGCTCGCGAAAAGAGCAAACGCCAGGACCGCACGATGCGTTTCGCTTCGCAAGAACAAAGTTCGCAGCCTAGCCAATGTTTTCCACATAAGCTCTTAGATGCATGCGGCGCTCATTCTGCACACTACTTTACTTCTCCCGTTGCTAAATCAGTTCCATCCCCGCAAAGAAATAGCCGATTTCGAATCGCGCCGTCTCCGGAGCGTCCGATCCGTGCGTGCAATTGTTCTGGATGCTGGTGCCGAAGGTATTGCGAATCGTGCCCGGAGCTGCCTTTGCCGGATCCGTCGCGCCCATCGTCTCGCGCCACCGAGAAATGGCGTTTTCGGCCTCAAGCGCAATCACGACGACTTTGCCGGAACTCATGAATTCAGTGAGGTCCTTAAAGAACGGGCGTTCGCGGTGAACGGCGTAGAATCCTTCCGCTTCGCTTTTCGTCAGGCGCAACGATTTGATGGCGACGATCTGAAATTTCGCCTCGCTGATTTTTTTCAAAATTTCGCCCGCGAGTCCGCGGCCAACAGCGTCAGGCTTGATGATGGCCAGTGTACATTCGGTTGCCAAGATTCGTCTCCTTGATTTCTATTGATGCATTCATTGCGAATTGCGAAGCGGCGGGGATTACTTTCCGGCCGCTTTGCCCAAGACCGCTTCCATCGTGTGGCCGATTTCCGCCGGACTCTGCACGGTATGAATGCCGGCGGCCTGCATCGCGGCGTATTTTGTTTTGGCCGTACCCTGACCGCCGCTGATGATCGCTCCGGCGTGGCCCATGCGGCGCCCCGGAGGCGCGGTCTGACCGGCAACGAAGCCCACGACGAGTTTCTTCACGTGGGCTTTGATGTACTCCGCGGCCGTTTCTTCGGCATTGCCGCCGATTTCGCCGATCATGACGATGGCCTGCGTTTCGGCGTCTTCGTTGAAGAGCTTGATGGCGTCGAGGAAATTCGTGCCGATAATCGGGTCACCGCCGATGCCGATGCACGTGGATTGACCGATGCCCAGCCGCGTGAGCTGATCGACGGCCTCATACGTCAGCGTGCCGCTGCGGCTGACGAGGCCGACGTGACCTGCTTTATGAATGTGCCCGGGCATGATTCCGATTTTGCACTTGCCCGGTGAAATGAGGCCCGGGCAATTGGGGCCGATCAACCGCGTTTTCGACTCGCGCAGGACGGCGCCGACGCGCACCATGTCGAGCGTCGGGATGCCTTCGGTGATACACACGACCAGCGGCAGACGCGAGTCGATGGCTTCGAGAATCGCGTCCGCGGCGAATGGCGGAGGAACGAAAATCACGGAGGCGTTTGCGCCGGTCTGCTTCACGGCGTCAGCCACAGTGTTGAACACGGGCACATCCAGATGTTTCGTGCCGCCCTTGCCTGGCGTCACGCCGGCGACGACTTTCGTGCCGTAGGCAATCATCTGCTCGGAATGGAAGCTGCCTTCGCGGCCGGTGAAGCCTTGCACGACGAGGCGCGTTCTTTCGTCAATCAAGACGCTCATCGCGCACCCCCTGCCAGCGCCACGACCTTTTCGGCGCCGTCCTTCATGCCCGCGGCGACAGTGAAATTGAAGCCCGAATTCTGCAAGATTTCCTTTCCTTTTTCGACGTTGGTGCCTTCCATGCGCACAACTATGGGAACTTTGATTTTCAATTCGTTGGCGGCGTTGACGACGCCCGTGGCGAGGACGTCGCAGCGAAGAATCCCTCCAAAAATATTGATGAAAACGGCGCGGACATTCGGATCGCCGAGGAGAATCTTCAACGCATTCTTCACTTGTTCGGCCGAAGCGCCGCCGCCGACGTCGAGGAAGTTCGCCGGATTTCCGCCGGCGAGCTTGATGATGTCCATCGTAGCCATGGCCAGCCCCGCGCCATTGACCATGCAGGCGACGTTGCCGTCGAGCTTGATGTAATTCAATTTGTATTTCGAGGCTTCGACTTCGAGCGGAGTTTCTTCGTCGAGGTCGCGCATGTCGCGAATTTCCGGATGGCGTCCGAGTGCGTTGTCGTCGAAATTCATTTTCGCGTCGAGCGCGACGAGCCGGCCATCTCCGGTGACGACGCACGGATTGATTTCGAGAAGCGACGCGTCTGTTTCCAGGAATGCGCGATAGAGTGATTGGAAAAATGGCACGGCGACGCTGACCATTTCTGCGGGGAGACCCAAGCCGAAGATGAGCTTGCGAATCTGGTAAGGCTCGAGACCCGCGGCGGGATTGATTGCCTCGCGCAGAATCGCTTCGGGATGTTCTTTGGCGACTTCTTCGATTTCCATTCCGCCGGAAGCGCTGGCCATGAAAACCGGAGCGGCCACGGCGCGGTCCACCAAAATGCTCAGATACAGCTCGCGCTTGATGTCGAGGCCCTCTTCGATGAGCAGGCGGCGCACGATACGGCCTTCCGGGCCAGTCTGCGGTGTGACGAGCTTCATGCCCATGATCTGCCCGGCGAGTTCAGCAGCCTGACTCGCCGAGCGCGCGAGCTTGACGCCTCCCGCTTTGCCGCGACCGCCGGCGTGAATTTGCGCTTTGACGACAACGATGGGAGTGCCGAGCTCCTGCGCGATGTGTCGTGCGTCTTCTGTCTTGAACACAGCCTGGCCGCGCGGGATGGGAACACCAAATTTGGCAAGAATCGACTTGGCCTGGTATTCGTGTATCTTCATTGCCCTTCCAGTAGTGCTAAAATTAGTGAACGCTCAAAGCGATAGA
>JASHRL010000342.1 GCA_030037355.1 Candidatus Acidiferrales bacterium
CTCGACTCGCCGGAGTCGGCGGCGCGGCGCATCCGGCAAGCGCAGACTCTGGCGGAGAGCAGCTTGCAGCCGGTAGCGCTCCTGCTGATGCGCGATTTGATGTGGGAGGAATAGGCGATGCAGAGGCTGGATTGTTTGCGCGCGATTTATCCGGAGTTGGAGAAAGGCATCGTCGTTTCGATCATGGGCGCGGTGGCGGCGGAACTGCAGTCGCTGGGGCATCGCGAGAATTTTTTCTATTTGCAACATGCGATGGGACTGGCGTCGTCGACAGGACTCGGACTGGCGCTCGCTGTGCCAGGGCAAAAAGTCATTGTTCTGGACGGCGATGGCTCGCTGCTGATGAATCTGGGCACGCTGAGCACCATGGCGCGCTATGCGCCGAAAAACCTGCTGCATATCGTTTTTGACAATGAGAGCCTGCTTTCCGTCGGCGGATTTCCGACAGCGACGTCGACGGGCACGGACCTGGAAGGGATTGCACGCGCGTCGGGAATTCGGCGCGCGCAGACCGTCAGAACATGCGGCGAATTTGCTACGGCGGCCAGACAGGCGCTCGCTGCAAATGAGCTTGCGACGATTGTCGCGAAAGTTGAAGCGACGGGCCCGACGAAATACGTCACAGATTTGGCGCTGCTCGAAAACCGGTTTCAGTTTGCGCGCTACGTGCGCTCGGTGGCGCAAAGATAAGCAGAAGCCGTACGCGGAAGCGCTGACAAACTTCCCGTAGATTTCACAAGCGACCCTGGGGAACCTTATGCCTGAAATCCTGCTGGAATTCATCAAAGCGATGCGCGACGGGAGGCTGCGCGTGGTGGATTTGACCGCACCGCTCAGCCCGGAAGCGGCGGTGCTGCGATTGCCCGCGCCGTGGACGAATACGCCGAAGTTCAAAATCTGGGAATTATCGCGCTACGACGAGCGCGGGCCCGCGTGGTATTGGAATGCGTTCGAGACCGGCGAGCATACCGGAACGCATTTCGATGCGCCAGTTCACTGGATCAGCGGCAAGGATCTGCCGGACAATACGGTGGATCGCATTCCTGTGAAACAATTCATCGGCCCTGCGTGCGTGATCGACGTGACGCGCGAAGTGCAAAGCAATTCGGATCACCTGCTCACGGTCGAGGGAATCAAGAATTGGGAAGCCGCGCACGGGCGAATTCCCGCGGGGGCGTGGGTGCTTTTGCGAACGGACTGGTCGAAGCGCACCGATCCGGAGCAATACATCTACGAAAAAGAAGACGGGCCACATACGCCCGGGTGGGCGGCGGAGTGCTCGCAATTCCTGGCGCGCGAGCGAGATATTTTGGGCGTCGGCGTGGAAACCGTGGGAACCGACGCGGGCCAAGCGGCAAAATTTCAGCCGCCTTTTCCGAACCATTATTTCATGCACGGGAGCGGAAAATTCGGGTTGGCGGGGCTATGCAATCTGGATCAACTACCGGCGACGGGAGCGGTCGTCATCGCCGCACCTCTGAAAATAACGGCAGGCTCGGGCAGCCCCGTGCGCGCGATTGCCATCACGCCGTAACCGCTTCATTTCTTCTGTAAGTCTTGCGAGAGCCGGCGCCACAAGCGAGCCCAAGCCTGAAGGCCGAGGCGAAAGCGCTCAGGGCGGTAGAACTCGTTTGGCGCGTGAATGTTTTCGTCCGCGACGCTGAAGGAAAAAAAGACCGTATCGACACCGAGCACTTCGCGAAACGTGGTGACAATCGGGACCGTGCCGCCCATGCCAACGAATTCGGGAGAGACGCCGAAAACATCGCGGAGTGTTTCGGCCGCAGCGCGAACGGCGGGGCTTTCGGTCGAGACGCGGTAAGCGCTGGCGCCCTCGTGTCCCTCCTCGATGGCAAGCGATACGCCCGCGGGGCAATGGCGCTCGAGATGACGGCGCACCTTCGCGACGACATCCTGCGGGCGCTGATTGGGAACCAAGCGGCTCGTGAGCTTCACGTGCGCTTCGCTCGGGAGAACGGTCTTGCCGCCCGGGCCCTGATAGCCGCCATAAAAACCGTTGACTTCGATTGTCGGGCGATACCACTGGCGCGCGAGCGTGCCATAGCCGGGCTCGCCGAACCCAGATGGCGCGCCGACTTCCGCGAGATATTTTTTCTCGTCGAACGTCAGGCGCTCGAGCGCCTGCGACAATGCCAGCTCGATTTCTGCCACGTCATCGTAAAACCCTTCGACGGCGATACGGCCGTTATCGTGCAGAGAAGCGATCAGTTCGGCAGCGGCGTGCAAAGGATTGGCGATTCCGCCGCCATGACGCCCGGAATGCACGTCGTGAGCGGGACCGCGCACGGTGAAAGAGAGTGAAGCAAGGCCGCGCGAGCTTATGTTGATGCTAGGCGCTTCCGGCCGCCACATGCCGCCATCGGCAGAGAGCGCGACATCGCAGGCGAGCGCATCGCGGCGCGCGCGGACTAAATCGGGGAGATCAACGCTGCCGATTTCTTCTTCGCTCTCGAAAAGAAAACGCAGATTCACAGGAGGTTCCGCGCCCGACGAGAAGAATGCTTCCACGGCGAGAATGGGCAGAAGCATCGAAGCTTTGTCGTCGCTGACGCCGCGGCCATAGAGCCGTCCGCCGCGATCAGTGAGAACAAATGGCGGCGAATGCCAAAGTTCAAGCGGATCGGCGGGCTGCACATCGCAGTGGCCATACATGAGAACAGTCGGAGCGCCGGGCGCGCCGTTCCAGCGGCCGAAAACTGCGGGATGGCGCGGCGTCTCCCAGATTTCGACTTCCATCGGGCCTGCTTTGCGAAGCCGATTTGCCACCCACTCCGCAGCGCGGCGCACATCGGCGGCATGAGCAGGGTCGGTGCTTACCGAGGGGATGGCCACGAACTCAGCGAGTTCGCGCAGATACCGGCTTTCATTATCTGCGAGCGTCTTTAGAACAGGGTCCATATTCAAATTTTCGCACGGCTCACGCGCCGACGGCCAAGAGAGGATCTGTCTGGTTGATGGCCAGCGACGTGACGATGAAAAGAACCACGCCATCGCCGGGACTGATGGCATTTTGCAGCACGCGGCCTTCGTAGTCTTTCACAGCGCCGAGGTTTTGGCCGGCCTTCACCTTTTCGTTCACGGCAACGGCGGGATACCAGAAGGCAGTGTGCTCGCTGCGCAGCCAGAGAAATTTTTCGAGAAGGGTGAACGGCAAAGGTTCCGGTTTGCCGCCCGAAATCATTCCCAAGTGGCGCATTAAGCGGTTGAGGCCGCGCGTGTGGTCGGCGACGTGTTCCGGCGTCCAAATTCCCTGCCCGCCGGATTCCGCGAGAATCGAGGGAATGCCCGCGCGCGAGGCGGCGCAGAACGTCGAACCGGGCGTCTCGCTGCAAACAAGAAAATGGATGCCGAAGACCTTGGCCAATTCGAGCGACACTTTATCAACGCTCTCGTTGCCGGAGCGAAAGAAAATCGTGAAGGGCACGAGCGCTTCGATGAGATCGCCGCCGTGCAAGTCGACGTAGTATGTGGCCTGCGAAATCACATTGCGAAAGACCCAATCGGCGATTTGTTCAGAGGCGGTGCCGTTGGGATTGCCGGGAAAAACGCGATTGGGATTTTTGCCGTCGAGCGGGCAGACGTAAATGGAGCGCGCCGTGAACGCCGGCATGTCCAACACGGGGACGACGATGGCGCGGCCATGCAAATCGTGCGGTTCGAGAGAACGGCCGAGTTCGAGCGCCGCAGCGATGCTGGCGTATTCGGCAGCGTGGACGCCTGCCGTGACGACGAGAGTCGGCCCATCGTGATTTCCGTTGATGAGCCACATGGGAAGCCGATACGGCTGGCCCGCAACAGAAAACTCGTTCACGCCATAAACTTTTTCTGCGCGCGCGGCGGAAAGCGTGCCGACTTTCAACACTGGATCCGACATGAGCTGCTCCTTATTTGCCTCCGTCAATGGCAAGCGTCTGGCCGGTGATCCATCCGGCGTGCTCGCTGGCGAAGAATAGAACGCCGTTGACGATATCCTGCGGCGAGCCGAGGCGTTTCAAAGCAATATTTTCGATCAGGCGCCGCTGCCCCTCGTCGCCGTAGGATTGCCATTGTTTTTCCGTGGTGGGATTCGAGCGCACAAAACCGGGAGCGACGTTGTTCACCGTGATGCCCCACGGACCAAGTTCATGCGCGAGCTGGCGCGTCAAACCAATCTGTCCGGCTTTGGCCGAGGCGTAGGCCTGAATGCCAGTGAGGCTGATGCCGAGTCCGGCGCCGCTGGAGATGTTGACGATGCGGCCGTAGCGCGCTTTTTTCATTGTGGGCGCGACAGCCTGACTGCAATAAAAAGCGCCATCGAGATTCACAGCGAAGATGGCGTGCCAATCAGCTTCAGAAATTTCCTCGAGTGGCCGGCCAACCTGGCCGAGCACGCCGCCTGCATCATTCACGAGGATGTCGATACGGCCGGTGGCATCGAACGTTTGCGCGGCGATGGACTGCGCGGCCGCGCGGTTGCTCACGTCGAGCACGCGAATTTCGAGAGGAGTTCCCTGCTCTTTTGCTAACTTCGCGGTTTCATCGAGCTCGGCTTTCAGAATGTCGCAGGCAACGACATGAGCGCCGAGGCTTGCCAAGTTCAAAGCAATAGCGCGGCCAAAGCCGTGCGCAGCTCCCGTGACGATTACAGTTCGATGATCAAAGCGAAATTGCATTGCGTACACCCATCGCGCGAATGGCAGTTCTCTGACGCATGAAGAATATGCTAACCGGCCAGCACAGCCAAGTTTTCCAGAGACTGCGCACGCTCGCCGCTTTCCACTTCTCGCATGAGCGAAATGAGACGTTCGATATGCGGAATAGCGATGCCGGATCTGCGCGCGAGCTTCACGATGGGAGCGAACTGGGCGTCGCACTCAGTCTTGCGGTGATGAATGGCGATGTCGCGCCAAATACCGCTGTGCGTCTTTGCCGAGCGACGATTGAACGCGACCATGGCGTCGAACGACGCGTCAATCGCCGCCGCGGAGCCATTTGGGCCGAACGCAGCGGGATCGTAGCCGTTGAAGCCCATCGGCGTGACGCGTTCGGCAGCGGCCACTGCCATCACTTCGCGCGCCAATGCTGTGAGCACGGGACGAGCGCTGCGCGAGTCAAGAACTTCGACGATGCTCGCGGGAGTGAGCGCGCTGGCGAAAAGGAGCGAGCCGTAGCCCATCTTGCCCCAAAGATAGCCCCAGATGTTGTCCGTGGTGATGGCGGCAGGCTCGAAAAACTGAAGCGCGCGATGGACGCGCGCGAGCCTCGGCGTGACGCGGCCATCCAGTTCGCCGACGACCACAGCGCCGCGTCCGCCGAAATGCACCACGCCGGGATCGAGAACGTCAGCGCCAAAATTGATGAAAGCACCCATGGTGCGTTCGCGGCCGACAACTTCCGCGATGGCCAGTTCATTGAAGCCATTCTGTAGCGACACGACGACGCCATTCTTGGCCAGGTGCGGCAGAAGTTGGCGTGCGGCTGGCTCCGTATGCAGAGCTTTCACGCAAAGAAAAACCGTGTCCCAGGCGCCCGAAAGTTCAGCGGGCGTAGATCCCGAAAGCGGCTGCGTGAACGTCTCGATTGGGCCCGTGATGGAGAGGCCGCGCTGGCGAATGGCGCGGACGTGTGCTTCGTTCGTATCGACGGCGGTGATATCGAGACCGGCGCGGCGAAGATACGCGCCGACAGTGCCGCCAATCGCTCCGGCGCCCCAGATCAGAATGCGATCGCGCTTGTTCCCCTCATCGGCAGCTACGGCCACGGACCTTCCAGGGCCTCGCGCGTTTCCTCGACGCCAACGCGCCACATCTCCAGCATTTGCTCGTCAGGCTTCTGGTAAACGCCGCCGAAATTGCCGTCGCCCAGGTACGCGCGCACGCCTGCGGCATCCATCATGCGCATGCGAGCGATGTCAATCATGGGCTTCTGATTGCTCGGCAATTTCACACCGGCGAGCCGCGTCCACGGAAAATTTTCCATCCATGAGGCGTGCGAGGCGACGGAGTCTATCGAGTTGACGACGGCCCACGTTCTGGGCGCGTTCCACCAGTTGTGCCATTTCACGGTGACGCCGCGATGTTCGTTCATCCACTCCTGCAAAATCGAGCCGCCGGGAATGTTGCCGCCGTGCGCGTTCACAAACATGACGCGCGTGAAGCCCGAGCCGGCGAGACTCTCGAGAATATCGGCGACAATTCGCTGATACGTGTCGAGCCGAAGGCTGATGCTCCCGGGATAATTGCGAAAGTAAGGCGTGATGCCGTAGTTGAGGATGGGAAACACCGGCACGCCGAGCGGCTCCGCGGCCTCGCAGGCGACGCGTTCGGCCAGAATAGCGTCAACAGCGAGGCTCAGGTATCCGTGCTGCTCGATGCTCCCCACGGGCACGACGGCGCGGCCGTCCTGCTTGATCTTTTCTTCGACCTGCATCCAATTCATTTCAGAGATTTTCATGTGCGTCGCCACGGAACTCTAAGCTACGCGGAACGCCTGCGTCAAGATTTGAGTCCGGCGTCAAGAAAGGACGCGCGCAAACAGTGCGTCCTGGTTTTCCGTTTGCCAACTGTCGATGGCTGCGGTTGACTATTGGGATATGCAATCAGGCGACTTTTCCATTTCTCGCGACGGCGACTATTACCGCAGAGAGTTCGCTGGGATCACTGATCGAGCCTTTGTCCAACGCACCTTTGCTTCCCACGCCGCGCTCGTCGCGAAGCGGCCCGTCAACGGGCACCGGATGTGGGCGGACTATCATGGTCAGGCATATGACGAATCGGAGTTTGACTTAGTCGAAGGCAAATGGGATCACGATCACTGCTGCGTCTGCTGGTTTACGATTACGGACGGCTTCACCTATTGGGAAAACTCGGGCAGAATCAAACTCTTATGCGACGCTTGTTATGAGGCCTTTGCAAACTGGCCGCCAACTGGCTCTGTTGACATCCTCTAGAAAAGGCGACGATGCCTCAGGCGATACAGATTGAAACTCAGGCCGAGCAGAAGAGCTTGACGCTTCTGCATCGGCAACGTGCGACCGGGGGCGCGAGCCGAGAGCTTGCGTTTCACCGAGGAGAAGAGAGTTTCGATCAAAGACCGGCGCCGGTAGAGCTGGCGCGGAAACGAT
>JASHRL010000343.1 GCA_030037355.1 Candidatus Acidiferrales bacterium
GCTGGCGCACAGTTCGACCCGGAGCTTGTGGAGCTGTTCATCGGAGCGATTCGCAAGCAGCCACACCCTGTCTTGGAATCCGTCCCGCCGGACGACGAATCGAAGGACGACTCTCTCTAACTCTGCCGCACTTGATTCCTGCTTTGATCTTCCGCATCCTTTTAGAAGGAGGATTGCATGTCTGTTCAAACGGCAACTGTGAAATGGGTGGAAAAGGAACAATTCCTTGCGACGCTGCCCTCCGGTCATGCGGTGCCGATCGATTCGGACCGCGAGCACAATTCCGCGCCAGGGCCGATGGAGCTGATGCTCGCATCGCTCGGAGCGTGTTCGGCTACCGATATCGTCGTGATCTTGGCGAAAAAGCGCCAGAAGCTTGAGTCGCTGGAAATCGTCATTCAGGGCGAACGCGCGGCGGATCCGCCAACGGTATGGAAAAAATTGGAAATGGTCTATCGCTTGCGCGGGAAATTGGAAGAAAAGGCGGTGAAGGACGCCGTCCATTTGAGCCTGGAAAAGTATTGCGGCGCCGCGGCAACGCTCCGCAAGACTGCGGATTTGACCTTTCGCTACGAAATCCTGCCGGAAGAGAAATGAAACGGACAATTTGAAGTGAGCCAGTCTTTTTCTTGGCAGTCCTTGCACGGATTGCGTACAATCGCGGGCTGCGCTGGTGCAGGGGGAATCGCATGGGCAAACGAATCGCGGCGAAAATCACGGGGGTGACGGGTTACCTGCCGCCGCGCGTGACAACGAATCTCGACCTGGAAAAAATCGTCGACACATCGGACGAATGGATCCGCACACGCACAGGCATCCGCGAGCGGCACTACGTCGATCCCGGGATGGCGGCGTCACACATGGCCACCGCCGCAGCGATGGATTTGTTGAAAGCCAAAAATGTGAATCCTGAAGAAATCGAGATGATCATTGTGGCATCAGTGACGCCGGACATGATGTTTCCGGCGACGGCCTGCCTGGTGCAGGATCGCATCGGCGCAAAGAATGCCTGGGGTTTTGATCTTTCCGGCGCGTGTTCAGGATTTGTCTATGCGCTGACGGTGGGCAGCCAGTTTGTCGCCGCCGGCACGCACCGCAAAGTGCTGGTGATCGGCTCGGATGTGATGACGTCAATCCTCGATTTCAAGGATCGCGCCACATGCGTTCTTTTCGGAGACGGAGCGGGCGCGGTGCTCGTGGAGCGCGCCGAGTCCGATAAAGAAGGCATCGTCGATTTCATGAACGATATTGACGGCTCCGGCGGCTGCAATTTGTATATGCCCGCCGGGGGGTCGTTGCATCCGGCTTCGGTGGAGACGGTCGAAAAGCGCATGCACTATGTGCATCAGGAAGGGCAGCAGGTCTTCAAATATGCGGTGAAGCGCATGTGCGATGTCAGCTCGACGCTCCTCGAGCGCAACGGATTCACGAACCGCGACCTGGCGCTGCTCGTGCCTCACCAGGCGAATATGCGCATCATTCGCGCCACACAGGAGCGTCTCGAACTGGATGACGCAAAGGTCATGGTGAATATCGACCGCTACGGGAACACGACGGCGGCGACGATTCCGCTGGGACTGCGAGACGCGGTGAACGAGAAGAGGCTGAAAAAAGGCGATCTCGTCCTGATCGTTTCCGTGGGCGCAGGTTATACCACCGGCGGCATCCTCATGCGCTGGGCTTATTGAACGTCAGCGCCCTCGCGGCCACCAGAAAACCGGCAGAACCGCAGCAACTGTGGGATGATCGAGACTCAGCCGCCATCCTCTTAAGTTATTGATATTACAGGGCTAAGTTATCAATAGGAGCGGATCTGGGCGAGATAGGCTTGGTTTGACCGCAGGCGCACATCCATTGAGACGGCCACGTATCGCGTGCAGGCGGCCATTTCGCGCTGCGCCCAGCCGTTTCCGCTGGGCAGAACGGCTTCGGATAGTGCGGCTGCGAACCGTACAGCCGTGTAATAGGCACGGACAGGCCAGAGACGAACGCTAGAGGACGAATCCATACCAGGGCACATGTCGCTCATGGCGGTAATCGCCGAGAAACCGTTTTGATTCAATGCGTTAGAGAATTCGGCTCCGGCAAGCTGGAGTCGATCGGAAACGGGCTGAGCCGCCACTCGGACCATGTTGGCGCGCCAGAAGAAGATGCCAAACTGGGCCATCATGACCGCCGATATCACGAGAATGAGCGCGGCTACCATAGTCTTCTGTTCCAATTCGATTGTGCCGAAATGACCCGCCGAGGCCAATGGAACGACGGTACCGCCGGGATAGGACTTGAGCCTCTGAGCGGGGGTAGTTCTGCGCCCCTTTTTTGGCCCCTTTCTCGTATCCCTCCACAGGACAAGGAACTTGCGGTGGCGCACAGTGGCGATTTGCGATAGAAGAATGAGCGCATCGGCGGCGATGGAAGTGTGTGAGGGAAGCTGAGTGGAATGAAGGGTGGGAGGAACGAAATGCGGGCAATGACGAAGATAGTGCTAGCTATGGGCGCTCTGGCTATGACGTTGGGGATGGCATCGCTTCCGGCCGTCGCGCAATCAGCCCCGTCGCCGCAGGCTTACGCCATAAAAGATGTGCTCGAAAAGCAGGTGGCGGCGTGGAATCGAGGCGACGTCCGCGCATTCATGGAGGGCTACTGGAAATCTGAGCAGACGGAGTTCGTCAGTGCGTCAGGGATTTTTGTAGGCTGGCAGCAGGTGCTCGACCGATACTTGCATTCGTATCCGGACCGCGCCGCGATGGGACATCTCACGTTTTCCGGAATCGAGGTTCACGTACTTTGTCCGGACGCAGCTTACGTCGTGGGGAAATTCCGGCTCGACCGGCAAAACGACACGCCCGAAGGCGTATTCACGCTTACCTTTCGCAAATTTCCCGAAGGCTGGCGAATCGTGAACGACCACACGACCGCCTATCCGCCGCGAGCGAGCGCGCGAAAGCCATCCTGATGCCCGCACTTTGCTGCAAGCATCCACCCGCAGGCAACGCTTTCTCTGCTTTCGTCATTCAGCGATAATGGTTCGTTTGGCATGAGCCGGCGAATCTCCATACTGATCCTCCTCGCACTTTCCATCGGTATCTACGTGGGAACCTGTGCGTGGCCTCCGCTGCTCGATAGTTCAGACGCAGCGCATGCGGTGGCTGCCCGCGAAATGCTGCAGAGCCACAACTGGGTGATTCTGCACATTGACGGCATCCGATATCTCGAAAAACCACCTCTGCAATACTGGCTGACTGCATCGAGCTACGCGGTTTTCGGCGTCAACGCCTTCGCGACGCGATTGCCGCTGGCGCTGGCCGTGGTTGGGCTGACGCTGATGGTTTATTTCTTCGCGCGAAGATGGTTCGGGGAACGCGCGGCGTTTTATGCCGGTCTCGTGATGTGCACATCGCCAGGAGTGTTTTTGTTCACGCGCATCATGATTCCAGAAGCGATTTACGCGCTCTTTTTCACCGCGACTTTCTACTTATTCTTGCGGGCGTGGCAGGGAACGATTTCGCCGCGAAAAGGATATTGGGGCGCGGCCGCGCTGATTGCGCTCTCGGTTCTGACGCGCTCGCTGATTGGATTTGTGTTTCCGATCGGCATTATTTTTTGTTTTCTCCTGGCCACAGGCCGCCTGAAAGAATGGCGAAAGTTGCCGCTGATTTCGAGCGTCATCGTTTTTTTGATTGTCGCACTGCCATGGCACATTGCGGCGATTCTCAGCGGCCGCGGCGTTTTCGGCGGTTTTTTCTGGTTCTATTTCATAAACGAACAGTTTTTTCGCGCGCTCGGCTGGCGGTATCCGGTGGATTACGAAGCCGTGCCGCTGTGGCTCTGGATCGCCGAGCACATCGTGTGGTTCTTCCCCTGGATCGCGTTTTTGCCTGCGGGCATTCGCGCGATACCGCATCCTCGGGAGTGGCGCAGGCAACTGGATGAGCGCGCGCAGGCATTGGTGCTGCTGAGCGTCTGGGCGCTTTTTATTTTACTTTTCTTCTCGTGGACCAAGAGCCGCATGGAGTATTACAGCTTCAGCGCCTGGCCGGCGATTGCGATTTTGCTTGGCGTGGGGATGGAGCGCGCTGAAACGGCAGCGGCGCGCTGGCTGCCGCGTGTGCAAGGCGCGCTGGCGTGCGTGGGTGTGTTGATCGCGGGACTGCTCGGCGCGATGCTCTGGCTTTCGCGCGGCATCGCATCCACAGGCGATATTTCTTCGCTCATGGCGTTGCATCCAACGGGCTTTTATCGCGTGGCGATGTCGGATTTCATGGACTTGACACCGCAATCCTTCGCGGATTTAAGGCATCAGGCGATCACGGCGCTGTTCGTTATTCTATTTGGATTTGTCGGCGCGTGGATTTTGCGCCGCCGCAGGCGGCATTTGGCCGCGGATATTACGCTTGCGTGCGTGATGGGCGCATTTTTCTTCTGTGCGAACTGGGCGCTTGGCGTTTTCACGCCACGGCTATCCTCGGAACCGCTGGCGAAAATCATCATGAAATATTACCGGACGGGCGACGAAATTGCGTTCTACGGCGAATATGATGCCGCGAGCAGCATTGGTTTTTACACGGGAAAGCAAATCCTGCTCTTCAATGGACGGTACAACGGCCTGGAATTCGGCTCCTACTATCCGGACGCGCCGCACATCTTCCTGGATGACCATACATTCTGGCCCGTGTGGCGCGGGAGCGAAACAGTTTTCCTGGTTGTTCCGCCGGAAGAAAAGCAGGCAGCTTTGGTGAGGATGCCGCCGAACGACACATTCCTTCTGGCGCAAATGGGCGACAAGGAAGTATACGTGAATCACCGGTTGACTCCGGATGAGCCGAGTCTCGAGCAACTGAGGCAGGACGCCGAATTGGGGAAGAATTGAGTGCGTAGCTGTATGATGGGAATTCGTTCGCGCTGTCTCGACCGCGGGGCGAGCTTGTGCGAAGGGAGAATCCGTTGCGTGCAGTGATTACCGGCGGCGCGGGATTTTTAGGCTCGCATCTGTGCGATCAGATGGTTGAGCGCGGCTGGGAGGTCGTGTGTTTCGACAATCTAATCACCGGCGCGGAAGCGAACATCCAGCATCTGATGAAAAATCCTAGGTTTCGTTTCGCACACCAGGATGTATCGCAGTCCATTGAGATTTCCGGGCCCGTAGATGCTGTCCTGCATTTCGCTTCGCCCGCGAGCCCCGACGATTATTTGAAGTTCCCGATTGAGACACTCAAAGTCGGTTCGCTTGGCACGCTGAATGCGCTGGAACTGGCGCGTGCGAAAAAGTGCCGCTTCCTGATGGCCTCCACTTCGGAATGCTATGGCGATCCGGAAGTCAGTCCGCAGGTGGAAACCTACTGGGGCCACGTGAATTCGATTGGCCCGCGAAGCGTTTACGATGAGGCCAAGCGATTTTCCGAAGCGCTCACGATGGCGTATCACCGCGCACACGGCGTCGAGACGCGCATCGTGCGAATTTTCAACACGTACGGCCCGCGTATGCGGTTGAACGACGGCCGCGCGCTGCCGAATTTTCTTTACCAGGCGCTTTCCGGCCAGCCGATCACCGTCTATGGCGACGGCAAGCAGACGCGCAGTTTCTGTTACGTTTCGGATTTGATCGAAGGCATTCTGCGATTGCTCGATTCACAGGAGCGCTTGCCGGTGAACATCGGGAATCCGCAGGAAATCACGATTCTGGAGTTTGCCGAACGCGTTCGCGAGCTCACAGGTAACGGCGTGCAAATTGTTTTTCGTCCGCTGCCGCAGGATGACCCGAAGCGGCGCTGTCCTGACATCGCGAAGGCCCGTAAGCTACTGGGTTGGGAGCCAAGAGTGGAGCTGCAAGAAGGCTTGAAGCTGACGCTGGCGTATTTCGAAAAGAGAATGGCGGAAGAGCGCGCGAAATCAGGAAGCCAGCGAGGAAACTGATCTTTCCACGGGAAGTTCCGGCTTGCCGATGGCGCGATATTCGAAGCCGAGCGCCTGCATGGTCTCCGGAGAAAGCAGATTCCTTCCATCGAGCACCAGCGGACGCGCCATGCTGCCATGAATGCGTTTCCAATCGAGCGAGCGGAACTCCTCCCACTCCGTGACGATTAGCAAGGCATCCGCGCCCTCGGCTGCTTCATAGGCAGCTGCAACGCAATTCAATTCCGGGAAAACGCCGGCGATTTTCTCCATGGCCTGCGGATCATACGCAGCGAGCCGCACTCCTTCCGGCAGTAGCCTCTTGATTAGTTCCAAGGAGGGTGCGAAACGAATGTCGTCGGTATTGGCTTTGAAGGCCAGGCCAAGCAGGCCGATTTTCTTGCCCTTGAGCACCCAGAGCGACTGGCGCAATTTTTCGATGAAAAGATCGATGCGCCGGCGATTGATTTTCTCCGTTTCGCGAAGCAAGGCAAAATCGATGCCGTTGCGCTCCGCAAGACGCACGAAGGCTTGCAAATCCTTCGGGAGGCAAAAGCCTCCGAATCCCAACCCGGGCCGGAAAAATTGCGGGCCAATGCGCGGGTCGAGTCCAACGCCATGCATGACTTCTTCGATATTTGCGCCAAGTTTCTCAGCAAGATCAGCGACCATGTTCGCGTAGGAAACTTTTATGGCGAGGAATGAGTTCGAAGCGTGCTTGATGAGTTCTGCGCTGTTGATGGTCGTGACCACCCACTCCGGCGCGCGCGCCGCCGGACAGACGCCATCGTGGACCGGGCAGCGGAATTTCTGTTCGAGGACAGGCCGATAAATCTCGTGAAGCTGTTTTTCCGCGACTTCGTCGTCCACGCCAATCACAATGCGGTCGGGATGCAGAAAATCGCCGACGGCCGTGCCTTCGCGCAGAAACTCCGGATTCGACGCCACGCGGAATCGCACCGTTTTCCCGCGACCATAGATTTCGAGGACTTT
>JASHRL010000034.1 GCA_030037355.1 Candidatus Acidiferrales bacterium
GGCGCCAGAAAATAGATTCCCGATGAGCTGATATTTTTGGTCACCAGCGTGACAGGGATCGCTTCGGCGCGATCGCCAATCTTCGTCAACTGCAGGGGCAAACTCAGGTATGCCCGTGGGCTTCGCCGGCGGTCTGGAACGATGCTAACCGCGTGCGTCGGCACGCGCAAAAATCGCCGCGGCGGTAAGGTCTCTAGATTTGGGCGTGATTTTTCGACAGGGAATGCAAATGCGCTGACAGACAGCTGTGGCTTGAGATTTGAACTTGCCCCCATGCGGATGCCCCCCAAGTACCCGGCAACCACCAATTTGCCAGGTAAGGCAATATGCCTTGCCCCCTGGTCGAGCGTCAACCATGTCAAGAGAAATGTGTCTTTTGATTCAACAATACGCAAACGAGCCTGCCTCTTCGGACGGTCGCCACTCTGCGGGCGTGGTTTTGATGCAAAAATCGGATAGATATCATCGAATGAATGGACTAATTTGGTGCCTGACAGAACGAGGCCAAAGACAAAAGCGAGACGGCCGATGGATCGGATGCGGACGAAGAAAATGGCGACGAAACCTACGTTGACGACGAGCAAAGGCAGTTACTGGCGCGACGTGCAGCATCGCCGCGCCGCTGCTGATGGCAAATTTGTCTATGCCGTTCGCACGACAAAAATCTATTGCCGACCATCATGTCCGTCCAAACGTCCTCACCGGGACCGCGTGATCTTCTTCCATGGTCCACACGAAGCAGAAGTTGCTGGCTATCGCCCATGCAGGCGCTGCCGTCCGCAGATGGAGCCGCTGCGAAGCGAGGCCGCTCATCTCGTTCGTCAAATTTGCTCGAAAATCGACGAAACGCTGGCTGCTGATCCAGAGACGCGCCTGACGCTATCGGAGTTGGGCCGTTCGTTCGGCCTAAAAACGCACAAGATGGAGCGCCTGTTTCGGCGCATTCTGGGCATAACACCAAAACAGTTCACCGATGCGCAACGTATGGCGCAACTGAAATCCAAACTTCGCAAGGGGGAAAAAGTGACTACAGCAATGTATGACGCGGGTTACGGCTCAAGCAGCCGCCTTTATGAACGCGCTCCGGCGCAAATGGGTATGACGCCCGCCACTTATCGCCGCGGCGGGGCAGGGATGAACATCAGCTACACAATCGTTCCTTGCACGCTTGGCCGCGTGCTTGTCGCCGCCACATCTCGCGGCGTCAGCGCCGTCTACCTGGGGGATTCCGATGCGCCACTCGAGAAAGCCCTCGCGCAGGAGTATCCCTGCGCCGAAATTTACCGCGATGCCAAGGATCTCGGCCCTTGGGTTCGCGAAATTGTCGAACATCTCCGCGGGCGCGAGCCGCATATCGATCTTCCTCTGGATGTTCAGGCTACTGCATTTCAGCGCCGTGTCTGGCAGGAGCTGCGGCGTATTCCCTACGGCTCGACTCGCTCTTATCGCGAAGTTGCGCGCGACATCGGCAAACCTCGCGCCATTCGTGCTGTCGCGCGCGCCTGCGCCACCAATCCTGTCTCCATTGTCGTGCCATGCCATCGCGTGGTCAGGGAAGACGGCAAACTGGCGGGCTATCGCTGGGGCTTGAATCGCAAGAATACCTTGATCGCTCAGGAAAGAGAATTGGCCCAGAAAAACAGATAGCACGCGCCGGAGTTATCCCTCGGGCCGGATCCTTTGCGTATCCTTGGGCCAGTGAGGTCTGAAGCGCGAATCGGGGATGTTTGGGTTTCGGACCTCATTCGAGTATTGGATGATGAAATAGTCATCCGACCCCGTCTCGAAGAACTCCTGCTGTACAGGCAGCCAGGAAGATTCGTCGAGCCATAGATGGATCTTCGAAATCTGATTCCTGGCTTGCGCAGACTTTGGCGTGAGCTCAAGCAGCGCCGTTTTCTGATGATCGAGCGTCGGCTCCCCAAGAAGCGTGACGAGGAAGCCTTTTTCCAGATCGTGCCCTGAGGTTCCGAAGCCCAAGAGAAGAAACTCGTCTACAAGCTGGCGATGCTTGCCGAGATTGTATTCTTCCACGCGCTTCAATCCCGGCGTGTAGATGTAAATCGTGTCGCCAGTTCGGAGAATCGTTCGCGGATCCGGAGTCTTCATTTCCAGCCGCATTTTTTCGCCGTGGACATAAAGTACGCCTGTTTCCGTAGACTTCACGTTCACGACCACCGTCACCTTCGTCCGCGAGATATCCGCCGTAAGGCTCTGAAAACCTTTGGCTTGGTCGTCCAGGTCGCGCAACACGGTCGCCAATGTCAGCGAGCTTCGTTCTTGCGCGCGTTTGGCAAATGCAGGCAGCGCGAACGTCATCGTCAAGATTGTCGAGAGCAAAATGTATTTTCGAAACACGATTGAACTAAAAAGCCTCTTCTCTGAGAAACATCGATGATAGCACAGAGACGGAAACCGCCAGAAAAGCACAGTGAGCAGGTGTTTTCACAGGAACACATTCGCGGAGAAAGGCGAGAACTAATGACTTACATCCACATCGTAGAAAAGAATTGCACCGTCACTGTCCCGCACAGCCTGGATTCCGCGAATTTGAAACGACTGATCCCTTAATTCATCTACGGATTGGCTCAGAACTTTGTGTGCCCGCTCTTCGAACTGCGGGTCTGTCACATTGACAGGATTGGAGCGTGGAAGAAGACTGCTGTCGACGCGATAAGTTTCAACGTGCGCCGCCTGGTCGCGCGTGATCAGCGTGACTCTGCCGCTGACTTGGCTGCCGGATGGCTGCCTATCGTGAAACCAGCCCCGTGGCGTAAGCAGAACAAACATCACAATCACGACGACCATCACGTCGTATGGCCAGCTGCCGCGCTCATACGACCATAGGATCGTATTTACAAAGCCACGCCAGAGTTTGCGCATCTCAGTTCGCTGCCGCGCCGTCGACGACCAATCCATCGCGCATGTGCAATACTCGCGTCCCATAAGCCGCCGCTTCGGGATTGTGCGTGATCATCACAATCGTCTGCCCCAGGTCTTTATTGAGTTGCCGAAGCAGCCCGAGGACATTCTCCGAATTCTTGGTGTCCAGATTGCCGGTTGGCTCATCGGCCAGGACGATCTTGGGCTCGTTGATGATCGCACGGGCAATTGCCACTCGCTGCTGCTCGCCGCCGGACAATTCCGAGGGACGGTGCTCCAGCCTCTCTCTCAATCCGAGCATTTGCGTCACCACATCGAACCGATGCGGATCGAAGCCATCGCCGTGAATGTGTTGCGCAAGGGCGATATTCCCGCGCGCATCCAAGGTGGGCAGGAGATTGAATCGCTGGAAGACGAATCCCACTTTGTGTCGCCGCAGAAGCGTCCGGCCGGCATCTCCGAGACTCGTCAAATCGTTGCCGTCGAGCAAAACTCGTCCCCGGCTGGCGCGAGCCAATCCGCCGATCACATGAAGCAAAGTGGACTTGCCGCACCCGGAGGGACCCATGACAGAAACAAATTCGCCCGCAAATATATCCAAGTTGATTCCACGAAGGGCCGCCACGTCGAGGCTTCCCGCGCGAAATACCTTCCAAAGGTTCTCGGTCTTGAGTATCGGCTCCAACTTGCTCCCAACGGAAGGAACTCCCATCTCCCCCGATATAATGATTCTATTCGGTCAATTCGCGAATGGCTAGTCTGCTGCCATAGAAGAGAATCAGGCGGTCACTCATACGCCAGCGCCTCGATGGGGTCCTTCCGGCTCGCGAGCCAGGCCGGATAAGTAGCCCCCAACCAGCCGCCGACAATTGCCAGTCCAGCGGCTTTGAGAAGCCAAATCGGCGTGATGAGGATGGTCAACGTGGGAAAGACGGCAAGAAACAGCATCCGGACGCCGTAGCTCATCCCAAATCCCAACACGATGCCCGCGACGCATAAAGCCGTGGTTTCACTCAGAATCACACGCACAACGTAACTGCGCGAGGCTCCAAGCGATTTCAATACGCCAATCTCCCTCGTGCGCTCAATGATCGTCGTGTACATCGAAAGCAGGATCACCAGAAATCCAATCGCCGCTGCGAGCCAGATCATGGAATCGATGAAGGTTTTCAGGCCCGGCAGATTCGACGATGTCATCAGCGACATGTAATCCCTCAGCGGGCGCACTTCGTAGTGTGGCAGAAGCGCGCTGATCAGGCCGATGACTTTTTCGGTTTGCTCCGGTTTGTCGCAGCGAATGAAAAACACGGAAGCCTTGTCGCGCGCTCCGGATAAGTCTTGCAGCGTGGACATCAGTACGAACAGTCTCGCGCCCTTTCCATGCTCCACGATTCCGGCCACGTGAAAATCATGTCCGAGAACGTGGAGCGTATCGCCGACCTCTACTTTCCGCCCCTTCGCGTACCAGTCGTCGACCAAGATGTCGTCGGCAGCTTGCAACTCGTGTCCCGCATGAAAAACAAATCCGCCGGAAACTTGGCCAAACGTCACAGGATCGATGCCGTAAATAATGTCGAGGCCATTCGTGGAATTGAATTGCAGCAGGACAGGCGCGACGGCTTGCACATTCTTGATTTGTGCGAGCCGCTGCCCGATTTCAATCGGCATCGGCGCTCCACTGAAAGCCATAAAAACCGAAGCGGAAGGCGGCTGCACCATGATATCCGCACCAATCCCTTCGATGCGTTTCGCCGTATCGGAAAGCATCCCCGACGTCAGTCCGACAACAGTAAGCACCAGCGTAACTTCCACACCGACGGCGATAATCGTGATCAGCGTCCGCACGGGCCGGTACAGAATATTCCGCAGGATCATGTGCTTAATCACGGCTGTTTTCCTTCGCCGAGCTGAACGAGATCCGTGCCCGCCGGTTGAGCCAGTTGAAAGCGATCCGCAGAGATGGGCTGATTCAGCGTCAAGTTCGTGATTGCAATCGCGAGTTGATACTGGTCGACTGGCCGGTCCACCAGGATTCCGTGCGGATACAGAATGTTTCCCTGAGCCTGCCAATCGCTCGCTTTAATGTCCGACACGACCTCGCCCTCGCCGCCAAAAATCTGTATACGCGCCACCTGCAAATCGCTGCGTTCGAACCATATCTTGCGGTCCAGATTCCATCCTTGCGAGCCCTGCGCCGCCACCGTCAGCACGTAATATTGCTCCGGCGGCTCGCTCTGTTCTTCTAGCAGTACTGGCGCATCTGTCGCGATTTCTGTCCACATGAGCGCCTCGAATAGATGCTGAGGCCTGAGGTTTTCAATCGGTTTCTGCGCCGTCTCTGAAAGATGGACGGGGCCGACGATAAACTTATTCTTCGACGGAATGTAAATTCGAAACGTTTGGCCGTCGCTCGCCATGTCGAAAATATCCTTGGCCACAATCGGCGCCTGCCCAATCACTCGTATGGATGACGGCCGCGCTGCCAGAATATATCCATTCACATCGTGATATTGTTCGACAACACCGCTCAGGGCCGATCCTGCCGTGGGCGACATGCGCACCGCGGCGTTGATCGTCTGCACATCTGACGCAATCTGGTTATATCGTACGATTAACTCGGCCTTCGTTGCCGTCAGCGCCGCTTTCGTCGCGGTCGGAATCGTGACCGTCTTCCGGCTCACGGCGCATCCGCCCAAAATGGCGGCGTTCAAGCATAGTCCCGCAATCCAGAATGTCTTGTGAATCTGCAGCGAAATCTCCCGTAAACGGCCAAACGATGAATTTATCAGCCGTATTTAGGGGTGTCAACGCAACGGCTGCAATCGAGGCGTGAATGAGTGAAGGATCGGGGCTATGCGGACACCAGCAAGGATTGCGGTTGCTGGGCCGCGCCCGCCATGGAAACAAGCAGGCTCCGCAGCCGCGACCGGTCGTCCAAATCCATGCCAACCATTTCGACGCCGGCTTGATTCGCCTTCGTGAATCTTACGAGAACCTCCAGCCGAATCGGCCGCATCCCCGCGGAGATTTTCAAATCCGCGGCAGTTCCCACGGAAAGCTGGACATCGCCGCTCAGAAGCCCACCTTCCAGGCTCAACACTTGAATCGCGGGCTGATACTTGCCGCGCTTGGATTGGATAACTGCGGAAACAGGCTTGGTCATGCGAATCCTGGGATAACGGCGATAACGCACGAAATCGCGGTCGGCCCGCGCGTCGAGCGGCGCCAGGCTCAGCATTCCCGCATCGAGTCCGGAGCGCGGCAGCACTTCTTGCGCTTGTTCGGGATCAACCTTCAATAACGCCTGCGCCGCAGCCAAGCGCATTTCCGCCGGATAAGCCCAGCGCCAGGCGCTCCGCGTTTCAATGATGAGCCGCAAATGAGTGGCGCAATCGGGCGGCCGCAATCTTCCGAGCGCCTCGACCGCCTTCACGCGCACGAATGCCGAACTATCCGTCAGCAGATCTCCTTCCGCCAGGCGCAAGAGCTCCGACGCCACGCCAGGATCGCCGGACATGCCCACTTCATCGAGCGCCATTGGAACGATCATTCGATCCAGCCGATCCATCAAGCTCATCAACATTCGGCCGCGCTCTGGCGCTCCGCCAACGGAAAGCTGCCGCAGCGCTTCGTCGTGCGCGGACCGCTCGCCGGAGCGAATTTTTTCGGGGAGAAGCTCATCGATTGTCGAAGGCTCCATCCGGCTCAATAACCCGACGACGCGAACTGCGTTCGCTGCCGGGCTGAATTCCAGCGTCCGCCGCAGATGGTCTTTCGCCCGTTCACCGAGTCCGTTCGCCATGCTCACCAGCTGTTCGCGCTCTGCTCCCCGAGCGACGCGCATCAAGCGGCTCGACAAATGATCCGCTGCTGCTTCCGGAGTACGCCGCAGAACTTCCAACAGCTCCGGTACTACGCTCGAATTCCTCAATCCATGGTCGATGAACTCCGGAATTCGATTCGTGATTCCAATACGAGGCTCCAGGCTCTGCGACCAATTCGGCCGCGATCGTTCAATTCTTGCCAATGTATCCAGCGTGTGGCGCAACGCGCGATACGATTTCCTTTCCGTTGCTTCCTGGCTGAATCGCACGAAAGCCGCGCTCAGCAAGCTTTGCAATTCCGGATCGCGCTCCACGCTCAATTGCTCGCCGATCGACCGAACCGCTTCGTCCAGACGCGAATCGTCCGCCCGCACATAAAGGTCGACCATCTGGCTCAAGCCGGTTGCCGCTCTCCTTCTTGCGTCCGGGTCATGGTGCTTCACACAGCCAGCATACTGCGTCAAGATTTTCTCCGTGGTCTCGTTGTCTCCGCGGCCCAGCAATTCTTCGCAGTATTGCCGGACATTTCGCGCCGGCACGCACCAGCTCTCCGGCGAGAGCAACACGCCGCGCTTTCCGGACTCCGGCACGGACGACCAAAATTGCCGGTCCAGAATGTCCGCATGCGTCTCTACGGTCATTCCAGCTTTTACCATCTTGTCTTCGTGTGATTGCAAGACCTTCCGCAGAGTTTCGACTTCTTTTCCGAGCTTCTCGAGCACCTGCCGTACCGCATCCACTTTCAACTCGCCGCGCTGAAACCGTTCAATCGCATAATGAATGGCCATGTCTTCGGCCAATCGCAACATCGCCGCGTCGTCCAGTTTCTGCTTCGGGTGCTTCGCGCTCATCCCCGCCAAAGCTTCTCGTAGCGTGGTTTGAGCCGGCGCCGGAAGCGCAGCAAAACGTTCCTTCCAGTCTGCCTTCTGCGCTTCTCCTGCCGGGCCGTGCGACGCGGCATTCAAGCTCGTCACCACGCGCATCAGCGATTGCATCTCTTGCTCGGAAAGCATGTAGGCGCCCTGCTTCTCCGCGCCTCCATGCGTCGAGCCGGTCAATTCCTCTCCGAAGATGTATCCCGAAGTCTTCGAAATGCCGGAGCCTTCCGCCGCGCTGATCAGTTGAATCAGCTTTTCGGGATCTTTCAGCCAATCCTGCAGTTTGCCTGCATCGGCGCCCAGCGATTTCGCGGCAAGCTGCGCCGCAATGGCCGAATCGGCCATATCCGAATCCGCAGCCACAAAGCGAACTTCATTCACGCGGATTCCCGACGCCGGCCCTTCGCCAAAGGAAGCCTTCAAATGCTCGATCAATTCCACAGGCTTTTGCCCTGCCTCGGCAAAGGTTCGCACAAAAGCCGCGAAAGCATCCTTGGTCAATTCGTGTGTGAAAACGATGCTCGCAATATTGGCGGTGGTAAGAAGTTGAGCCAGGCTGCGCTCCGAGGCCGTCGATTCAAGCGTCATTCCATCGACCAGCAGGTCCGTCCCGGATGTGCCCAAGACCAATCCTGACGATCCGGAAGCGTTCAGCGCCCCATTTAACTCACTCCACGCGCTTTCCAGTTGGCTGGACGTTCGCACGTGCTCCAATCCATATAACCGCCCGAATTTCAGCAGCAGGTTCAGGCTGCGCACGAAGGCCTTGGATAGGGAGGGCAACGACTCGTTTGCGGTCGGCATGGGCGGACCTCAGATATCTCTTCGTAGCATCCTGCTTGGTATAGTAACCCCGTGGGAATGGTACGGGCGTACCAGCGTGCGCATTCAGGCAAGTACCGAAGGCTCAGCTATTCCAGGCGGGAATCAGTAGGTTACAGAAAGTGACACTTTCTGGTGCCAAGGAAAGAGCGCGCGCCTCACGGCCCGATTCGCACTTGCAGATCCATGCTGCTGAGCGTAGGACGCAGCCTCCGAGCGATTTCGCTCGCCCAGAGTTTTGCGCTTAGGACGACGACAGAGCCATTTTCGAGATCGCAAATGGCACAGAAATTGTAGTTGGGATACGCTCTGTGGTAGGCGTCCGCACCTTGCCGGGAAAGTTCGTTTTCGAGCGCTGCATCCCCTGAACTCACAAGATTTCCCGCGCGCATGCCAATCGTCTCGCGCTCGAATCGCAAGAGCAGCGCCGGCAATTCCTCTTGTCCAGGCGCAGGGATTACAACGCATCTTTCGGAAGCCTCTCGATACTTGATCTTCTTGTCCTGGCAATATTCGCGTAAAGGTTCGAGATGGCTGAAAAAATCGAGCGCCCAAGGATCTTGTCCCGCAATCGCCGGAAGCGTGAGGCTCCAGACCTGCACAGCTTCCGGTCCATGAAGAGGCTCGCGGTCCGCGCCTTCCACCAACTCAAGGCTGATGGCCCGGACGTCTGGTCCCAGATCCATCGCCTCCACTTCCAAAATGGCCATTCTATTCTTCCTGCATTTCGCGGCGCGGAAAGCGTTCTCGGAATTCAGGGGATTGTTTTCGGAGCTCGAGCCAGTCAAAAAAGGCGTCCGGTTGTTCCAGCCATACGGCGAACCATCGCGCAATTTCTTCTTTTTCTTTTCTCTTGTCCGCGTCCACTTTGTGATTTCGCGCAATCATCTCTGCACGCCGCCGCCCGAGTCTGGCCACTTCGAGGACGCGCGCTTCAGCGGCCTTCTCGCCTTCGGTTTCGAATTTCCTCAAGAGTTCATCCAGCCGCACCAGGCACATTTCGGCCTCTTCGAAAGTCGAAAAATGCAGCAGATCCTGGAATTCCTCTTCGTAGAGGCCTTCCGCATTGACGTGGGCGGACATCACCACACGCATTTTCGCGTCCGCAAGCACGTCGGCGATGTAGTCGGCGGAAGTTTTCCCTGCTTCACCGTGTTCCGCGATCAGCTTCCGCCGGATTTGCTCGACCTCTGCCGGCGTATAGGTCGCCTTGTTCATTTCGCGCGCCACGGCCAAAATCATCTCTTTCTTTGCTGATTTTTTCTCTGCGCTCATGAATGATTCTGTGCCTTTTTCACGACCACACGGTGTTTCGTGGTCGAGTGCTTGCGCACCGATCTCGCTCTGCGACGCGCGGGAGGCGGCGGCTCTGGCGGCAAGCCCGCGAGTATCCGCCGGTATTTTTGCACGTTGCGATTGTGCTCCGCGAGCGTGCGCGCAAAAAAATGGCCGCCCGAACCATTGGCCACAAAGTAGAGATATTTCGTCCGTGCGGGCTCGAGCGCCGCGCGCAGCGAGGCGTCTCCCGGATTCGCAATCGGCCCAGGCGGTAGCCCGCGATGCCGGTACGTATTGTAGTCCGAGGAGACAAGCAGCTCGTCGGGAGTCACCTTCGGAGTCGGCTTGCCTTCCAGATCGAGCGCATACTGAACTGTCGGATCGCACTGCAACCGCAATCCCAGCTTGAGCCGGTTATAAAAGACGCTCGCCACAATCGGCCGTTCCGTTGGCTGCGGCGTTTCGCGTTCCACCAGCGACGCTAGCGTCACAATTTGCGCCACGGAAAATTTTGCTGCAGGAGATGCGAAATCGGTCATCTTTTGTTTTGCGGATGTATTTTTGAGACCTGGCGAATCTGAGCTCGGATCCTCCGCCGGTTCGTTCTGCAATTTTCCCCATTCCTCGCGGAACTCTTTCACCATCGTTGCAACCATCTCTTCGGGCGTTGTGTTCCGCGAAAATTGATATGTCGATGGAAATAAAAACCCTTCGAGCGATGGAGCCTGCGGCGCAATATCCTTCACGAGCGAAGTGTCTTGTGCCGCGCGCAGAAAATCCTCTTTGCTGCTAAGCCCCTGCTTCGCGAGTTCGTTGGCGATGTCGAACATCGTCCAGCCTTCCGGGACAATCACGGTATGCATGTAGATATGCCCGCCCGCGATTTGCGCGTACACTTCGCGCGGCGTCATCGGCCGGTCAAACATATACTCGCCCGCTTGCAGCACGCCACGCCGATGCCACTTGCTTAGTAATATGAACGCCATTCGGCTATGAATCACGCCGTCTTTTTGCAGCACTTCGGCGATGTTCCAGCGCGGCGTGCCGCGCGGAATCTCAACGAAAATCTGCGCCTGCGAATAGCCGCGATAGGGACGCTCGATTTCGCTTCGCACCCATGCGGCTGAGGCAGCCACAGCGGCCAGAAAAATGACGATCACGAACACGAGTCGTCGCATGCGCTAATGGCCTTTCGCCGGTTTTTCATTGCGCGTTTCATCGAGGTGTTCGCGCAACAGAATCGCCGCCGCCATGGAATCAAGATTCTTCGTGTTCTTCTTGCCTGTTTCCTTCGCGATCTCTCCTGCCTCCCAGCTCGTCAATCGTTCATCGCGGAGTGCCACCGGCAATCCCATCTCTTTCCCCACGCGCTCGGCAAATCGCGCCGCTTCCTCTGCCATTTCTCCCGCGTGTCCGCCCATGTGCACCGGCGAGCCGACCAAAATAAACCCCACTTCATTCTCTCGCACAATCTCGCGCAGCCGCCGCATGTCATCCCGCCGGTTTTTCTTTACGATCGTTGTGAGAGGCCTTGCCGTCAGGCGCAATTCATCGGAAATCGCCAGGCCGATGCGCCGCCGTCCGTAATCAATCGCGAGGATGCGGCGGGATGTGGCTGCGGAACGGGAAGTGGCGCGCGAGGATTCCATCTCTAGTCATTATAGCGCCGCCGCAGAATGGAATTCGGAGTTATGGCGTGTGGAGCGCGGAAAGTTACTGCCCGCTTGCGTCGCCTGCCTCCGGCTGCCGCCCGCGCCTGCCATCGACCCAAAGCGGCCAGACGCCCGCCGCTTGCATTTCCTTTTTCAATCCGGTGTCTTCCAGCAATTCCTCGATTTGCTCTCGATTTTGCCGCGGCCCCAGCTTTTCCGGCAGATCCGCCACGGCATAGGTTGTGACCGCCGCGACCGCTTCGTTGTGCTTGAGCTGCGCAAAATCCACTTTATCGAAAGTGTCCGAAGCTGCGTGATAGTTCATCATGTAGTCGTCAGGCTCTTGATTGCTAGCCAGCGTCGGCACACCTTCGAGCAAGAAATCGAAATTGTCCGAGCCGAGGTCCGCATCGTCTGTATTCTCAAATGGTCCAAACGTGCTTAGCGGTTCCAGAGCTTGCGTCAGCGCCGCCGCAATATCTTTTCGTCCTCCGAGCGAATATCCGGTCACTCTTCCATCGCCCGAATCGAAAATGATCGCCGCGTCCATCTTATCAAGCTCCGTGCGGTGTGCCTCCGTATAAGCCCACGATCCCAGCATTCCCTGTTCCTCGCCCGAAAATAAGACGAATCGAATCGAGCGTTTCGGAACCGATCCCGAGGCGCGAATCGCGCGCGCCGCGTCAATCACCATTGCCGCATTGCAACCGTCATCCAGCGCTCCCGTCCCCAGCTCCCAGGAATCCAGATGCGCGCCCAGAAGCACGAATTCATCCGGCTTCGCGCTCCCGCGAATCTCCGCCACCACGTTTTCCGACTCCGCCGGTCCGCCAATTTTGTTCGGCATGTCGAGGCGCACCTTCACTGGCTGCCCGGCGGCGATGAACCGCGCCAGGCGCATCGCGTCTTCGCGCGCCACGACGGCCTGCGGCAATCGCTCCAGTTCGCCCGTCACCGAAAGATTGTGCCGGTAGAGCAGCATGTACGGCCGCGTCGACATCCACAAAATCGCTGCCGCCCCCGCCTTTACCGCGCGATCGATGATCGCCGGCTCGTAGTAATACTCGTTCATCAAGTCATCCCAGGTTTTCAGCGTGTTCGTGTGTATAAGCAAAATCGCGCCATTCGCCGTGTCGCCCAGTCGCGCAAAATCAGCCTCCTCGCCCATTCCTCCATCCACCAAGTTGGCCGTGATCCCGCCCGCGGGCGTCGCCGGTGACCAGCCGATCGACACCAAATGCACTGGAAACGCCTCTGGCGCGATTACGTCGAGGTGCGTTCGCCCTTCAGCCCAGCTCACCGGCACCGTAAATTTCTCCGTATGAACTTCATCCACACCGGCGCGGCGAAACGCCTCCACCGCCCATTCCACGGCTTTGTCATTCGCCGCCGTGCCCGTAACCCGCCCGCCAATCACATCCGTTAATTCCCGCAGATTGCTTTCCAGCGGCGACGCTCCGAGCGCACTCGAGATAATCAGCGGAGCAACTTCCGTGCACGGCCTGTCGATCGAGCATGCGCCTGTGCCTTGCGGCACTTTGGGCTCGAATGGCTTCTGAACCGGTGGAAGCCCTTGCGCATTCGTGCGTATCGCGCACGACGAAAATGCCAGCGCAGCCACAGCGGCGAGGATCATCAAACGGCGCAGCATACTCTCAAAGCCTCCGCGAAATTCATTCTACCCGCGCTTTCTCGGAACCGCGACGATTCTGTCCGCAACACGCGTGACCTGTTTCATCTCATCCACGTCGTGCACTCGCACGATATGCGCTCCGCCAAGAATTGACGCAGCAACGGCCCCCGCCGTCCCCCAGCTTCGCTGCTCAGGGGCGGCGCCACCGAGCGCGTCGCCGATAAACGCTTTGCGCGATACACCTACCAGCACGGGATATCCCAGCTTCCCAAGCTCCGCAAGCCGCGCGATCAGCTCAAAGCTCTGTCGGTAATTCTTCCCGAAACCGATTCCGGGATCGACGATAATCCTTGATTTCACAATTCCGGCTTGCCGCGCGCCCGCAATCGCGGTGCGCAGCCCTTTCATCACGTCTCGAACCACATCACGCGCAAATGGGCCTTTCTGCATCGTTCGTGGCATTCCGCGCATGTGCATCAGAATCATCGCCGCGCCTCGCCGCCGCGCCACTTCCAGCATTCCCGTGTCCGCTTGCAGCGCGTTGACGTTATTGATGATTTCAGCGCCCGCGGCAATCGCCGCTTCCGCCACTTTCGCTTTCTGCGTGTCGATCGAGATCGGAATCTTCAATCGCCCGCGCAATCCTTCGATGACCGGCAGCACGCGTCGTAACTCCTCCTCCACCGTCACGCCTAT
>JASHRL010000344.1 GCA_030037355.1 Candidatus Acidiferrales bacterium
AATTGCAGCGCATGCGGGCCGCGGACTTCGATCTCGCCCATGTGGCTGACGTCGAAAAGACCAACGCGCGTGCGCACGGCCTCATGCTCGGCGAGGATGCCCGTGTATTCGACGGGCATGTCCCAGCCGCCGAAGTTCACCATCTTGGCGCCCATCCGGCGGTGGAGCGAGTTCAGAGCTGTCTTGCGCAGTTCCGCAGTTGCAGGAGTGCTCACGAAAAAATTCCCTATGGAATTGCAAAGAACCGAAACTAGCACGCGCTCGGAGACGTGTCAAGAAAGCCGCTGGCGGCTACAAGGGCGGAAATTCGTCTCGAAGCTTACACTTCGAGGATCACGGGCAAAATCAGCGGCCGCTTCGACGTTTTCTTGTTGAGGAAGCGCTTCAAATCCGTGCGGATTTTCTCTTTGATGACGCTCCAATCCGTCTTTTCCTCGGAGTTCGATTGCTCCACGGTCTTGACGATGACGTCGCGCGCCTGCGCGATCAGTTCCTGGCCGTCTTCCGACGGCAGAAAGCCGCGCGTGACGATTTCCGGCGTGGCTTCCATCAATCCGGTATGCTTGTCGATGGCGATAATGGGGACGACGACGCCATCTTCGGCCAAATGCCGCCGGTCGCGAATCACCACTTCCTCCAATTCCTCGAGCGAGCCGGAATCCACGCAAACGCGGCCGACGGGGACAGGTTCGCGGCGGAACGCGCCGTCGGCGGTGAATTCAATCGGGTGCCCTGATTCGACGAGCAGGATTTCGCCCGAGACGCTGCCGACCTGATGCGCCAGCGCAGCGTGCTGGAAAAGCTGGCGAAACTCTCCGTGAATGGGAACGAAGTATTTCGGCCGCACAAGATTCAGGAGTAGTTTCATCTCTTCCTGGCTGCTGTGGCCGGAAACGTGAATCGGCGCAGCGCGTCCGCTTTCGTAATAGACAAGCACGCGACGGCGGAAAAGATGATCGATCATGCGCGAGATCGCTTTTTCGTTTCCGGGGATCATACGCGCGGAAAGAATTACCGTGTCGTTTTGTTCGATGGTCAGCAAGCGGTGATTATCCACGGCGATGCGCGAAAGAGCGGACATCGGCTCAGCTTGCGTGCCGGAAGCGAGCACGACAAGCTTTTTCGGATCGAACGACTTGATGTCCTGCGGGCGCACGACGGAGCCGTCAGGTATGCGGAGTTTTCCCAGCGAATGCGCAATCTCGACGTTGTCGACCATGCTGCGGCCGATGAAGCCGATCTTGCGGCCCTGCTCCGTGGCCACGTCAATCACTTGCTGAATGCGATGTACCGAGCTCGAGAAGCACGAAATGATTACGCGCTCCGGAGCCGCGCGGAATAATTCCTCGAGGCGCGGCCGCACCGCACGTTCCGACGGCGTATAGCCTGGCCGCTCGGCGTTCGTCGAATCCGCGAAAAGTGCAAGCACGCCTTCCTGCCCGTAGCGTGCAAAGCGATGCAGGTCGAACGGAATGCCGTCCACGGGCGTGGGATCGATTTTGAAGTCTCCGGTGTGAATCACGATGCCCAGCGGCGTGCGAATGGCCAGCGCGACGCATTCGATGGTGCTGTGCGTTACGTGGACGAATTCAACTTGAAACGGGCCGAGCGAAACCGCCATCCCTGGCGCGATTTCGCGCAAATCGGCGGAATCGAGCAGGCCGTGCTCTTCGAGTTTCTTGCGCACCAGCGCCAGCGTGAATCGCGTGCCGTAAATCGGGCATTTCAGATCCGGAAGCAGGTACGGCACGGCGCCGATATGATCTTCGTGCGCGTGCGTCAGAATCAGCGCGCGGAGACCAGCGCGATTTTGTTTCAGGTATGTGATATCGGGAATGACGACGTCGACGCCGAGCAGCTCGGTCTCCGGAAACATAAGGCCGGCATCGATGGCGATGAGATCTTCGCCGTAGCGAAGCGCCATCATGTTCATGCCGAACTCGCCAAGCCCGCCGAGCGGGATCATCCAAAGCGAAGCTTTACTCAAGTGGGTTGTTTGCGCTCCTTAGTTGGGAAAACCATACTATCACAGGGACGCGGAACGGCTTCGAGACACTACAGTGGAAATCGAAAATTCCGCAGAGAATTGCCGGCTATTCAAAGCGCAGAGCTTCAATAGGATCGAGCCGCGCGGCTTTCTGCGCGGGGTAATAGCCGAAGAAAAGCCCGACCAGCAAAGCAAATGCAGCGGCGATCACAATTGCAAACAATGGGATGGCCATCGCCCATTGCAACGTGCTGGCCAGCACATGCGATGCGATGACTCCGACCAGAACGCCGGCCGCGCCTCCGAGTGCGCTGACAAATATCGCCTCGATGAGGAATTGCAGTTGAATGTCGCGCTCGGTGGCGCCGACGGCCATGCGCACTCCGATTTCGCGTGTCCGCTCCGTGACGGAGACGAGCATGATGTTCATGATGCCGATTCCGCCGACGAGGAGCGACACCGAGGCGATGCAGCCGAGCATCAGCGTGAAGGTCTGGCTGGCTTCCTCCTGCGCTTCCAGGAACTGCGTGGGCGTACGGATATTGAAATCATCTTCTTCGCTCGGCCGCAAATGATGCAGCTGCCGCAGTACGCGCTCGGCCAAATCATCCGCAGGGCCAATGGCATCGGAACTCACGGCGGAGCAGAAAATATCGTCGAGCCAATAATTGCCGGTGATCTTTTTCTGCGCGGTCGTGTAAGGCATTCCCAGCGTGTCGTCCTGATCCCAGCCGTATGGCGTCAGGCCCTTCGCGCTCAGAACGCCGATTACTTTGAAGGGCAATCCGCCGATTTGAATTGTCTTGCCGATCGGATCTTCATCGGGACGGAAAAGCTGGTCAACGACGGTCTTTCCGAGAATCGTCACCTGCGCGCTCGATTGCACATCGCGCTCATCGAAGTTACTGCCCTGGGCCAGCGGCCAGTTCTTCACTTGCAGGAAATTCACGCCTGTGCCGCGGAAGTGCGTGTACCAGTTCTTATTGCCGTAGATCACCTGGATATGGCCGTCAGTGTTGGGCGAGCAGGTTTTGAGCAGCGGAATTTCCTTGGGTAGCGCCGCCGCATCGTCGTTGGTCAACGATTTTGTATTATCGTTGCCGGTGCGCACACCGTTGACGTTCCGGCCGCCCGCTTCCACCCAAACGAGATTGTCGCCCAGCGCCGCGATTTGCTGTTGAATCTGCTGCGAGCCGCCTTCGCCGATGGCCACGGTGCAAATCACCGCGGCGATGCCGATGGTGATGCCGAGCATTGTCAGCGCCATGCGCATTTTATTGCGCGAGAGAACGCGCCACGTCATGCGCGTCAGATCGGCAAAGGCAGTCGAATAGTTTGAGCTTGGTTTCTGCGCCAATTCAGGCCGGCTCCGTTGAGTTAGACGTACAAGAATAGCACGAGCGTTTCACGGCATGTTCGAGGATGCGAAAGCCTCGCGCTGTGGCTAGCACGCAGCGCTGCTCTAGTTATCTCCACCGCCGGCGAACAGTCGCGCGATGGAAACGAGAATCACCGCACCGACAAACGCCGCAGCCAGGCTTCCGATGACGCCGCCAGCCCTGATCCCCAGCCGCACAAACACCCATCCGCCGACAACCGCGCCAACCAGCCCGAGCAGAACGTTGGCGATGCAGCCGAATCCGCGGCCATGCGTGACTTTGCCCGTCAGCCACCCTGCGACCAACCCGATGAGAATCCAGCCGATAAGCCCGTGGCTGTAAAAAAAGATGGTCATTCGCGCCTCCGATGAATGCCGCGTGAAATTATTTTCAATCGCGCGTCGAATGGTAATTCAGAATGAACCTTCGTGCGCGCAACGACTCGAGGGCCGGCTCTTGCAATTATTGCATGCTACGTTCGCTTGCACAGCACGTAGCCAAGAATTTTGTAGACGAGCTTCGCCGCCAGGAAATCCGAGGCGTGATCGCCGTGTTGAGGCAGCAACTCGACGACGTCCGCGGC
>JASHRL010000035.1 GCA_030037355.1 Candidatus Acidiferrales bacterium
ATTGCGCAGCGCTGGAGCGAAGGCCGATTGTCCATGGATTCCCTGCTTCTTTTTTCTTCCGTCTGCGGCACAGGCCTCGATGTGATTCCCATGCCCGGCGATACGACCGAAGCGCAAATCGAGCCGATCTTGAAAGATGTCGCGAGCCTGGCGTACAAATGGCACAAGCCGCTCTCCGCGCGGTTGCTGCCCGTCGCGGGCAAGAAAGCCGGAGAGCAAACGGAATTTCAGGATCCCTTCATGGTCAATGCAAAAATTCAGCCGGTGCCGTGAACTGCCATGACGCGTAAACTTCCTTCGAAAAACTGCCGGAGCAAATATGGAAAATAAACTCAGTCTCGAATTTCTGCGCGTTGTCGAACAGGCCGCCATCGCCTCGGCCCACACGATGGGCCTGGGCGACCGTCACAAAGCCGACCAGATGGCCGTCGAAGCCATGCGCCGCGAAATGGACACTGTCGGCATGGATGGCACGATCGTCATCGGCGAAGGCGAACGCGACGAAGCGCCCATGCTCTTCATCGGCGAGAAAGTCGGCTTGGCCGCAAAGCACAAAGATAATTATCCCGCCGTCGACATCGCCGTAGACCCGCTCGAAGGAACCAATCTCTGCGCCACGGGCGAACCGAACGCCATCACGGTTCTTGCCGCGAGCGAAGCGGGAGGATTGCTCCATGCACCTGACCTCTACATGGAAAAAATCGTCGTCGGGCCAACGTGCCGTGGCGCGGTCGAGCTCGATGCGCCGGTAAAAGATAATTTGAAGGCTATCGCGCGGCGCCTCGACCGGCTCGTTGAAGATCTTGTCGTGATTGTCCTGGATCGTCCGCGGCACGAAAAGCTTATCAACGATATTCGCAGCGCTGGCGCGCGCATTCGCCTCATCGGCGACGGCGACCTGTCGGCTGGGATTGCCGCTGCGGTTCTTGGCTCGGGCGTGCACGCCGTGATGGGCACAGGAGGAGCTCCGGAAGGCGTCCTCACAGCCGCAGCTCTGAAATGTCTGAATGGCGAAATCATTGCGCGGCTCGTTGTCTCCAAGCCCGAGCAGTACGAACGGCTGGCGAAAATGGGCGTTACGGACGCGAAGAAGATTTACAAGACGGAAGAACTCGCTCCGGGCAAGAAAATCATTTTTGCATGCACCGGCGTGACCGAAGGCAACATTCTGCGCGGCGTGCGTTTCTTCGGCGAGGGCGTGCGCACCCATTCGCTGGTACTCACCTACGACGACCGCCAGGTGCGCTTCATCGATAGTGTACATCTGAACAAACGGCCGGATGCGAAGGTTCGGTTTTTCTAGGGAGACAGCTAAACTAAGCTCAAGTTGCGTGGGGGCCCACCTAAACGCCGCAATTCAAGGGAGCGAGAATCATGCCCGCAAATCTGAGCTCTTCCCAGCCGAAGGGCGACACAAATCGCAACAAACGATTGTTTGTCCTGGGCGCCGTGCTCGTGATCGCCTTCATCGTGTGGATCTTCACCATGCTTCGGTAGACTCTGAACCCACGGCACAAGCGCCTGATCCGCCAGCAAAAAAAGTGTGATCGAGCGAAGCTCGATAAACAGCAGCGAAGAGATCGCGGCGAGGCCCGCCAAAGCATTAATCCAAACGGCGATGCCAGTAAGGTTCAACCACTCGGGCGCGGCTTCTCGAGAACCAGTTTGATGTCGTCCCAAACCATCCAGTGCGGTTTGAGATCTTCCGCGCCGTGGCCCGCGTAAAAACGACGCGCGATGCTGTTCGATGACTCGACGTCCACACACACGCGCGTCGCCTTCTGCTCGATGAACCAGGCGGCAAGCCGACGCAGCAATTCTGAAGCAATGCCATTGCCTCGACATGCAGGGACCACGTTGATCCATTCCACTTCCCCTTGGCAGGAATGACGGCGCGTGAGGTGGCCAGCGATAAAACCTACAAGGGAATCTTGGTCATAGCAGACGTAGCTGATGCGTGGCCTCAAAGCATCCCTTGGGTGGAGCTCGCCGCGCAGATAGGCGTTGATACGTCTTTGCCAATATTCCTCGGTTTCCCATTCCGCAGCGCGAATTCGCGCCATAGCAGGGATGTCTGATTCGCGGGCTTCGCGGTAGAGAAGAGGCTTCATGGCGCGCTCGCGGCGGCGCCGTTGGGCGCCGCCGGGCCGAATGTGATTGGAGAATCGTTCAGCGGTGCGCGGACACCATAGACGGCGCATGCCGACGCGACATCTGCGGGATTTTCGACGGCGCCATGGGCTGCACCGGCGCGCGCATCACGGCACTGTTGCTGACGTGGTCGCTGATGGCCTGCAAACGCTTGAGGATGGACTGCCATTGCGCCCAATCCAACTGGCGCAGGAAAGGCCGCAGTCCCTGAATGAAAGGATCCTCGAGCAGCGTTTGGCCCGTGGACTCCGGCACAAAGAAACGGTTGAGTCCGACGCCGAGCGCTTCGGAGATCTTTTCGAGCGTGCCGAGGCTGGGCGTCATTTGGCCGCTCTCGATGCGCGAGAGATAGGAACGCGAAACACGCGAGCGAGCCTGGAGCTGGCTCTGCGTCATACCGCGGGATTCACGCAACTGGCGAATGCGCTGGCCAATGTTCTCGACCGTTTCGCGATTCGGCCATTCGCCAGCGGACTGCGCATCATCGCCCTGAGAATCCTGAAGCGAAGGAGTCGGGATAACGAAAGTCACCTTCGGAGGCAACAGGCGCAGGCAGCGGCGACAATTGTCAGTACGTGTGCGATATTGAACGAGTCCGCAGACACCACAGCGGACGACTTCTCGGTCCATGTCCGAGTTGACTTCCTCAACTTTCTTTTCTACCACCGGTCTTCCTCGCAGACTTTTCCGGCGGTGCGAAGGGGAGGAACGTTTCACAGAGGGAAGGCAGAAACTGGCGCGAGCGACATTCTCTCCATCGACCTATCCTGAGTCAAGTCTTTTTTTGTCTATCCCCTGCCTGAGCGTGAAATTCTATTCCCAATCTGACTTCAAAAGCAATCATCGCGTATTTTCGAGCACGTAAATCGCCGAAAATCACTTTTTTTGATAGGCTAAGGAGTTTTCTGACCAAGGGAGACCATCGTGGGGAACCTGCCAAGCCGCGAAGAAGCCTGGAAACTGCTGTGCGAGTACACGCAAAGCGAAAATCTGCGCAAACATGCGCTGGCGGTGGAAGCATGCGTGCGCGCCTATGCGCGGAAACAAGGCGCGGATGAGGAATTGTGGGGACGGGCGGCGCTGCTGCACGATTTCGATTATGAGCGCTGGCCAAACGCGGAGCATCACGCGGACAAAGAACATCCTTTCGAAGGCTCGAAGATTTTGCGCGAGCGCGGCTATCCGGAAGAGATGATTCACGCGATCCTGGCGCATGCGAATTATAGCGGAGTGAAACGCGAATCGGCGCTGGATCACACGCTTTTCGCGTGCGACGAGCTTTCCGGGTTCCTGACCGCGTGCGCATTGATCAAGCCGAGCAAGAAAATCGCGGATGTGGAAGCGGATTCCGTGAAAAAGAAGCTGAAGGACAAGGCTTTCGCGCGCGGCGTGAATCGCGACGATGTGCGCAATGGCGCGGAAGAGCTGTGCGTACCGCTCGAGGAGCACATCCGTTTCTGCATCGAAGCGATGCGTGGCGCGGCGGACGCGCTGGGACTCGCGTAGAACATTTTCTCCTTGCGCCAGAGTCGAGTTTCGCTCGCGGCGCTGTGTTAGAATCGGAAATTCGATGGAGAAAGCTTCCGAAATCCTCGGACGAGCGCTGCGGCGGATGGACAATCCTCAGGCGGCTCGAACGTGGCTGAGTTCCACGTGGACGTCGCTCGTTGGGAAGGCGATGGCGGCGCACATTCAGCCATCGGCATGCACGAACGGAGTGCTGCGCATTGAGGCGGATTCACGCGAATGGCAGAATCAGGCGAAGGCGATGAGCAAGGAAATTTGCGAGCGCGTGAACCGTTGCTGGGGTGATGCGCTGATTCACAATATTCGCGTCGAGCGCGCTCCACAAAACGGCAAACGGCCAGCACACGAAATCGACAATGAACATATTCCGTTTATCCGCCGGAAATCCGCGCGCCACACATCATGAAGATCAGCCGTGAAGATGTTCTGTACGTCGCCGAACTGGCGAACCTCGAACTCAGCGAAGCGGAAGTAGAAACCTTCCGGCAGCAACTCGACGAGATACTCACATATATCGACAAACTGAAACAGCTCGACGTTTCTGCGGTCGAGCCGATGGCGCAAGTGCTGCACGGCGCGGCGGAGCCGGGCGCGGAACTGCGCGAGGACGTTGTGCAGGAATGCAATATTGCGAACGCGATTTTGGAACAGGCGCCGGAGGCGAAGAAGCCCTATTTTCGCGTTCCTAAAGTGATTGAACGATGAGCGCTGCAAATCACTGGACGATTCCCAAGATTCGAATGGCGCTCGAAGCAAAACAGATCTCTGCGCGCGAACTGACGAGCGAGTTTTTCTCGCGCATCGAAAAGAAAAATCCGGAGCTGAACGCCTACCTGACGCTTTCGCCGGAGCGCGCCTACGCGCAAGCCGACCGCATCGACGCAATGCGAGCACGCGGCGAAAAATTGCCGGCGCTCGCGGGCGTGCCCATAGCGATCAAGGATGTGATCAGTACGCGCGGCGTGCGCACAACCTGCGGCTCGCGCATTCTGGAGAATTACATCCCGCCCTACGATGCGACCGCCGTGGAACGACTGGAACGTGCCGGAGCGGTGATTCTGGGAAAGGCGAATTGCGATGAATTCGCAATGGGCAGCTCGAATGAGAATTCCGCGTATGGACCCGTGCGAAATCCCATCGCGCTGGATCGCGTGCCGGGCGGGTCGAGCGGCGGATCGGCGGCAGCGGTTGCGGCCGGGCTAGCCGTTGGGGCGCTGGGAACGGAAACGGGCGGATCCATCCGGCAGCCGGCGTCGCTCTGTGGCATTCCGGGGCTGATGCCGACCTATGGGCGCGTGTCGCGGTACGGGTTGATTGCATTTGCTTCATCGCTCGATCGAATCGGGCCATTGGCAACGACGGTGGGCGATACGGCGGCCTTGCTGGGCGCGATGGCCGGACGCGATGAAAACGATTCGACTTCCGCGAACGTGCCGGGCTCCGATTATTTCGAAGAGATGGCCAAACCGGTCCGGGGCACGCGGATCGGCATTCCCGCCGAATACTTCGGCGAAGGAATGGACGCGCAGGTACGGAGCAAGGTGACGGCGGGGATCGAACTGTTGAAGACGCTCGGATGCGTGCCGGTCGAACTACGCATGCCGCATACGGACTATGCGATTGCGACTTACTACATCGTGGCCACGGCGGAGGCGAGCTCGAATCTGGCGCGGTTTGATGGCGTGCGCTATGGGCTGCGCGTAAAAGGCGAAACGCTCCGCGATATGTACAAGAAGACGCGAGGGCGCGGATTCGGCGCTGAAGTAAAGCGGCGAATTATGCTTGGGACATACGCCCTCTCTTCCGGCTACTACGACGCATATTATCTGAGGGCGCAGAAGGTTCGCGCGCTGATCGCACAGGATTTTGCGCGCGCTTTCGAGCAAGTGGACGCGATTGTGACGCCGACTTCACCCTCACCGGCGTTCCGGTTGGGCGAACGGACGAACGACCCTTTGCAAATGTATCTTGCTGATATATATACGGTTACAGGATCCCTGGCGGGCATCCCGGCGATCTCTGTGCCGTGCGGGAAGACGTCAGAAGGCCTGCCAATTGGCCTGCAAATCTGTGGGCCCCGATTCGGCGAATCGCGCATCCTACAGCTGGCTCATGCATTCGAGCAGGCGGGCGGATTTGTGATTTAGCCGCGTTTCGCGAAATCCAGAAAATGCGATTCCTTCCAAAAGTTGTAGGCACATCCAATAGATGGGCAAATTTTTTCCACTCGGTTTGACGAATCTTGTCGCTCGGCAGCGCACCCGTCGCGTGGCTCGAAACCGCGAAAGACTTTGTCAACATGCGATTACAGAGGCTTCCAATTGACAACCGGGCGCATCCAACGATTGGAAGCGAAGTTGCTCAAGGTTCTAGTAGGCAGTGCCGGTCGCTTATGCGGCTCGGTGACCGGGAGGATTAAGGACTTGGTCACAATTCCATCTACTCAGAAGCTCTTCACAGAAGATGAGGTTTCCCGCCTGACTGGGATTTGCCTGGAGCATCTGCGCATCCTGGCGCAGGCCAAGCATCTCGGCTCGCTGATTCGAGCGGCCGGAGCGGCAGGCGCCGAAGCAGGGAAATGGCTCTTCACGAATTCAGAATTGATGATTCTGAACGTGCTCTGCCCGCGCTGCGACCACTAAGCGACGCCGGCAAGGGCGTTGGTCTTTTCGTTTGATTTCACCGCCGTTGAATTTCCGCACCAGGGGCCATTCGCGTCCAGATTCCGGCAGTAGGATTTGCCAGCTACTCCGCTCGGGATTAAACTCTTCCCAGAAAACACGGGATTCCAAGAACGCATCCTAAGAGGCGACTGGCCTGCAATCCCGAAAACAAAGAACGATGCGAATCTGCCACAATCTGCGAAATGCCGCCTTTCTGAGCGCGCTTGTGCTGCTGAGCGGAGCCTTTGCCACCGGCACGCAAGCACAGCAAACCCCCGTCGGCACGCAGCAACAACAGCCTTCCGGCGCGAATGTGTCACACGCCAAGAAGCTAGTGCTGAAAAACGGCACGGTCGAAAATATCTCCGGCTATCAGATCGAAGGCGATCGCGTACGATATCTCAGCGTTGACCGCTCCGAGTGGGAGGAAATTCCTTCGTCGATGGTCGACTGGGATGCGACGAAGAAAGCCGAGGCTGCGGAAACAGCGCAAGAAAATGCGCTGACAGCACGAATCAGCGCAGATGAAGCCGCGAGGACGATGCCGATGGATGTCGACGCGAGCCTTGAAATCCTTCCTGGTGTTTTGCTGCCCTCGGGAGACGGCCTTTTCGCGCTGGACGGCCAAACGGTCGTTCCCTTGAAACTGGACGAGGCGGCAAGCAAGCTGGACAAAGGGAAATTAGTCGAACGTGTCCTCGTACCTGTTCCCGTCGTGCCTACGCGGCACACGATCTTCCTGAAAGGCCCGCGCGCGGATATTCGAATCAGATCTTTCACACCGGAGTTTTACTTCCGGACGAAGGAACCTGGCGAACCAGAGGTGCAACTGTTTCATGCGCGAGTGAAAGACGGCGTGCGGCAAGTGGAAAGCATCGACGCGCTCTTCGACAATAAACGGCAGAAAGCAAAGACCGTTTCCATGCAGGAATGGAAAGTCGCAGAGGGCGTCTATCGCTTCACTTTGAGCCAGCCGCTGGTTCCGGGCGAATATGCGGTGACGGAAATTTCGCCGGACGAAGACGTCAGCGCTCTCTTGTGGGATTTCGGAGTCGATAAGCCGGTGGGCAAGGACAAGCAGAAGAAAAAGTGAGCTCTGTTCCCCGGGGACTACTTGCGGGCCGCGGAGGGTGCACTGATGAATTTCTCGAGAGCTGCGATGAGCTCCGATAACTGAAAAGGTTTCTGCAACACGCCTGCGTCTTTCTCCTCCAGCGCCGCGATTTCAGCGGAATCGAGCATCTCGCCAGACATAAAAAGAAAACGCGGATTTTTTTTGCCGATCCTCGCAACGACACGCTCGAATAATTCCATTCCGCTCGTCTTGCCGAGGTTGAAGTCGCAGAGAACGACGTCATAAGCGCGAGAAGACAAATCGTTCCACGCTTCCTCCGAGCTGGAAACGGCGTCGATTGCGGCGACGCGTGCGCCGAGACCTTCTCTGAGCAATTCGCGAATTCCCTCTTCGTCATCTACAACGAGAATCGAGCAATTCTTCAGTCCATCGGCGTGAAGCATGGACGAGGGCTCTTGCGACGACAAAGCTGGCTGAGATGCCGGGAGCAATATGCGAAAGCGCGCGCCTTCGCCCGCGGAAGGCAGGGCTTCGAGCGTGCCGCCATGCTCTTTGATGATCACGAGGGAAATCGTCAGTCCGAGCCCGGCGCCGCCGCTGGCGCGACGCGTGGTGAAAAAAGGATCAAAGATCTTCGAGCGAATCTCTGGCGCAATGCCCGGGCCGTCATCTTCGATGATTACTTGCAGCTTCTGATCGGACTGATTTACGTGAATCGTTAATCTGCCGCGACCGCGCACGGAGGAAATCGCTTGCTCCGCGTTGGTGAGCAGGTTTGCAAAGGCCTGGAGCATGTGATTCGGGTCCGCGGCGATGAGCGGCAAGTCTTTTTCGGCCTGAAAATCCACGGTGATATTGCGCGCAGCGAGGGAGTCGCGCTGCAATTCGAGCGCCCGCGTGACCAGATCTTCCAGGCGCACATTCTGGCTTTTGGGGAGCGACGGCTGAGAAAAGGTCAGCAATCCCTGAACCAGATCGGCGGCCTTGCGCGCCTGTTTGCGGATGAGTTCGATGTGGCGGCGTGAAGCATCGTCCGCGGTGCGTTCGTGAAGCAAATCGCTGACGCCGAGGATTGCGGTGAGCGGGTTATTCAGCTCGTGAGCCACACCGGAAACCATTTGTCCAATCGCGGCGAGTTTTTCGGATTGAACCAACTGCTGCTCAAGGCGCTTCGATTCCGTGACATCGCGCGCAGAGGCGACGATGCCGATGACCTTGCCCTCCGCGTCTGTGAGCGGGCTGGCACTGGCGCGAAATGTCCGCCAGTGGCCATCTTTATGACGCGTGCGATACTCGACCGTTCCCGTGGCACGCTCGCCGCTGATCAGGGTGCGAAAGAATTCGATGACGGCCTCACGGTCTTCCGGATGGGGACGGTGTTCGAGACTCTCCCCGACATATTCCTCGGGAGCGTAGCCCAGAAATTCGCGGACGCGCGGACTGGCGAAGGTGTAGCGGCCCTCCGTATCGAGAACCACGATGACATCCGGAAAACAGGCGATGAGCCGGCGAACGAACTCCTGCTCCTCGCGCAAGCGGCGCTCGATTTCGAGCCGCTCTGAGATGTCGACCAAAGAACCTTGAAAGCGAATTGGCCGGCCGGAGACGTCGCGGATGGCCACAGAGGAATTGAGGACGCGAATCAGCGAGCCATCCTTGCGGCGGAGGACAATTTGCCAGTCGCGCAGAGCGCCGGCCTCGCGAAGCTCGTCGAGCAGCGAACTGCGCTGAGACGCATCGGCGAGATGGTCGCCCAGATTTTTCGCGATGACCTCTTCCTTCGTCTTATACCCGAGCATGCGCACCATGGCGGGATTGACGTCGAGCAGATTGCCATCGGGATCGCTGAAATAGACGCCTTCGTGAAGAGTTTCGAAGAGATCGGTGAAGCGGGACTCCGTGACGCGCTGCCTCGAAATATCACGCGCGAGGCCGCTTGCGCCGACGACTTTTCCTTCTTCGACGACTGCATAAAACGTGCAATCGTAGAAGCGCACTTCATTCGAACGCTTCCAGCGAACGCGCAGCACGCCGGTCCAGAAGCGCTTCTCGACGAATTGCGCGACGGCTGACGCGATTTCCACGCGCGTGGGCTCGGCCAAGAATTCTTCGAGAGGATGATCCACGATGGAGGAAAACGGCAGGCCGACTATCGAGGTGAACTCGCGGTTGATGACGCGAAGACGGCCATCCAGGGAAATATTCAGGACGATGCGGTCGAAGCTGTCGATCAGTTCGCAGAAGGCCTGGCGGGACCTGGCAACCAGAGAGAACAGTTCCTGACGCCGAACATTTTTGGGCGCGCTATCGGCGGTTTGTTTTCTCTTGCCTGCCATTTTTGAATCCTGTGAACACGGCCGATACGGGCTGGAGGGCGGAAGCAAAGCGCCGCAACGAGGCCGATCTATCAATTCATTTTAGGCATGGGCATTGCGGGAGGAAATGCCAAAGAACATAGAGTTTCCATAAGCTCAATTGCCAGGCATCGGCCGCGGAACAGCGCGAATTCATGCAGAATAAAAACAAAAAAGGCGGCGCACCCGGCTGGTACGCCGCCCGAATGACCCGAGGCGAAGTGTTCGTTTAGCCCTCGGTGATGGTGTCCGTGTCTTTCCGCAGGAAGTCCAGCGCAGCGGCCTCCTCCGGCGTAAGCTCCGGCTCGACCGCCTCCGGCTCTTCCTTGGGCACTTCGGTGAGCAAGCGAACCGAGCGATAGCGCTCGAGACCCGTGCCGGCAGGAATCAGCCGACCCATGATGACGTTCTCCTTCAGGCCGCGCAGGTAATCGACCTTGCCGGAGATGGCCGCTTCGGTGAGGACGCGGGTCGTCTCCTGGAAGCTTGCCGCGGAGATGAAGGAATCGGTCGAGAGCGACGCCTTGGTGATACCGAGCAGCAGCGGACGTCCTGTCGCCGGGCGATTGCCTTCACGAATCACGTGGTCGTTCTCTTCGCGGAAGCGGAACTTGTCGATCTGCTCCTCGAGAAGGAACGGCGTGTCGCCTACGTCTTCCACCTTCACCCAGCGCATCATCTGGCGAACGATCGTCTCGATGTGCTTGTCGTTGATGTTGACGCCCTGCAGGCGGTAAACCTCCTGGACGGAGTTCACCAGGTACGCCTGCGTGAACTTTTCGCCCAAGACCGCGAGCAAGTCATGCGGGTTCAGCGGGCCGTCGATGAGAGGCTCGCCGGCGCGGACATGCTCGCCTTCCTGCACGTTGATGTGCACGCCGCGCGGAATGGCGTATTCCTTGACGGTCTTGCTGTCCTCGCTTTCGACGTAAATGCGGCGCATGCCCTTGACGATTTCGCCGTACTTGACGATGCCGTCGATTTCGCTGATGACCGCGGGATCACGCGGCTTGCGCGTCTCGAACAACTCGACGACGCGCGGCAGACCGCCGGTGATGTCTTTGGTCTTGGTGGTCTCGCGTGGAATCTTTGCGAGGACGTCGCCCGGATGCACCTCGTCGCCATCGGCGACCATCAAGTGGGCGCGCGAAGGCATCAGGTACTTCTTGCGGACGCGGCCCTGCGAATCGCGGACGAGAATCATAGGCTGATGCTTTTCATCGCCCGGCGGCAAAGTCACAACGAGCTGCGAAAGGCCGGTGACTTCGTCGACCTGCTCTTCAATCGTCAGGCCGGATTGCAAATCCTTAAACTGAATGGTCCCGCCAGTCTCGGTGAGAATCGAGAACGTGTAGGGATCCCATTCGACCATGGTCTGGCCGACAGTGACCGGCTGGCCGTCTTCGACCTTGAGGCGAGCGCCATAAACGACGTGGTAGCGCTCCTTTTCGCGGCCTTTGTCGTCGACAACGGCAATGAGGCCGGAACGATTCATCGAGATGAACGTCTTGCCACGGCCCTCGACGACCTTGAGGTCGATGAACTTCACGAAACCATTGTTCTTGGCTTCGACCTTGGATTGTTCCGTGACACGAGTAGCCGTGCCGCCGATGTGGAACGTGCGCATGGTGAGCTGCGTGCCGGGCTCGCCGATGGATTGCGCGGCGATGACGCCGACCGCTTCGCCCATCTCAACGAAGCGACCGGTGGCCAGATTGCGGCCGTAGCAGCGCGCGCAAACGCCGCGGCGGGACTCGCACGTCAGCACAGAGCGGATCTTCACGCGCTCGATGCCGGCCGCCTGGATGGCGTTGGCCAGTTCTTCGGTCACTTCCTGGTTTACTTCGACAATGACGTTGCCTTCATAGTCTTTGATCTTTTCGAGCGAAACGCGGCCAATCACGCGGTCGCGCAACGGCTCGACTTCAACGCCGGCTTCGAGAATCGGCTCGACGTAAATTCCGTCGGCCGTGCCGCAGTCGAATTCGTTGATGATGACGTCCTGCGCCACGTCGACGAGACGCCGCGTCAGGTAGCCGGAGTCCGCCGTTTTGAGCGCCGTATCGGCCAAACCCTTGCGGGCGCCGTGCGTGGAGATGAAGTACTGCAGCACGTCGAGGCCTTCGCGGAAGTTCGAAGTGATGGGCGACTCGATGACTTCGCCCGATGGCTTGGCCATGAGTCCGCGCATGCCGGAGAGCTGGCGGATCTGCTGTTTCGATCCGCGAGCGCCGGAGTCGGCCATGACGTAAATCGGGTTCATCGTGCCTTGTTTATCCTGCTCTTCGAGCGTCTTGAAGAGCTCATCCGCCACTTTCTCGGTTACGTCGCTCCAGATGGCGATGACTTTGTTGTAGCGCTCGCCGTTGGTGATCGCGCCATCGAGGTATTGCTGCTGCACCTTGACGACTTCGCGCTCGGCCGTATCCACGAGCTTGGCCTTGTCGCCCGGGATAACCATGTCGCTGATGCCGATGGAGAGGCCGGCCTTGGTGGCGTAGAAGAAGCCGAGCTCTTTCAGCTTGTCGAGCATCTGCACGGTGCGTTCCAGGCCGAAGCGCAGGTAGCAATATTGGCAAAGCTGCTGCGTTCCCTTCTTCTTGAGCAAGCCATTGATGAAAGGCATATCCGACGGCAGGTGATCGTTGAAAATCACGCGGCCGACGGTGGTCTGCAAGAATTGTTTGTTGAGCATCACCGAAGGCGTGTGCGTGACGTCCTGATCGTCATAGGCCGTGGACATTTCGATGACTTCGCCGGTGTAACGCAGGCGAATCGGCGTGAGCAATTCGACTTCACCGGCCTCCAGGGCCAGCAAAACCTCTTCGACAGAACCGAACGCGCGGCCTTCGCCCTTGGCGCTGGGCTTGGCTTTGGTCATGTAGTAGATGCCGAGGACCATGTCTTGCGTCGGGACGGCGAGTGGTCCGCCATTTGCCGGCGAAAGAATGTTGTGCGAGCTGAGCATGAGCACAGATGCTTCCACTTGCGCTTCCGGCGACAGCGGAATGTGCACGGCCATCTGGTCGCCGTCGAAGTCAGCGTTGAATGCCGTGCAAACAAGCGGGTGAATGCGAATGGCCTTGCCCTCGACGAGCACCGGCTCAAACGCCTGAATGCCGAGACGATGCAGCGTGGGCGCGCGGTTCAAAAGCACGGGATGCTCACGAATCACTTCCTCGAGGATGTCCCAAACGATCGATTCCTGCTGCTCGACCAGCTCCTTGGCCTGCTTGATCGTGGTGCAATGCCCGGCCGCTTCGAGGCGGTGATAGATGAAGGGCTTGAAGAGCTCGAGCGCCATCTTCTTCGGCAAACCGCACTGATGCAGCTTGAGCTCCGGGCCGACGACGATGACCGAGCGGCCCGAATAATCGACGCGCTTGCCGAGCAGGTTCTGGCGGAAACGCCCCTGCTTGCCCTTGAGCGTGTCGGAAAGCGATTTGAGCGGACGATTGTTCGTGCCACGAAGCACACGGCCACGGCGGCCATTGTCGAATAGCGCGTCGACCGCTTCCTGAAGCATGCGCTTCTCGTTGCG
>JASHRL010000345.1 GCA_030037355.1 Candidatus Acidiferrales bacterium
CCGACGGGTCGTTCGCTGGCACGGGGCCATTTCGCATCGTGACGTGGGAACCGGGGAAACACGCTGTGCTTGCCGCGAAGGCCGATTACTGGGGCGGACGGCCGTTTGTGGACGCAATCGATATTCAAATGGGGCGCACGATTCGCGACCGGATGATCGATCTCGATTTAGGAAAGGCGGACATTGTCGATGTTGCAGCCGATCGCGCGCGGATTGATGCTTCGCGCGGCGTGCGGATCTCCGCCTCAGCGCCTTCGGAATTACTCGCAGTCGTGTTTCTTCGTTCAACGACAACGAAAGACATACATGTGCGCCAGGCGCTTTCACAGACGATTGATCGCGCCTCGCTGGTCGATTTCGTTCTACAGAAAGAAGGAGAGCCTGCGGGCGGACTTGTGCCGCAGTGGTGCTCTGGTTATGCGTTCCTCTTTTCTGCGGCGCCAACCCCTGCCGCACAAACAGCACAGACCACGATGCAAATCCCACCTGCCGCGGCGCTCAAGCTGGGCTATGATTCGGCGGATGCCATGGAACGCGCTGTCGCCGAGCGAATCGCCGTGAACGCGCAAGCCACGGGAATTTCTGTCTCCACTCATCCGATTGCAGGGGGAACTGAAAACTGGCACGGCATCGACGCGATGGTCATGCGCCTGCCTCTTTCTTCACCGGATCCCGCCGTTGCGCTTGAAGATTTCCTGCAAACGCTCGCGCCGATCGCCGATTTGGATTCTTCACTTACCGCGCAGCTCTCCGATCCTGCAAGCCTCGAAGAACTTTATTCTCGGGAACACGCCGTCATCGACACGTATGAAGTGATTCCGCTCGCACACGTGCCCGAGGTCGTTGGACTCAGCACACGGATCCGCGATTGGATGCCCACGCATTCCGGCGCATGGCGTCTCAGCGATGTTTGGCTCGACGGAGTGCAGCCATGAGCTTCCGCTTCAAGATGTTCGTGCTTTTTCCGCTCGTGGTCGTCGCGGCGGTTGCGGTCGTTGCAGCCGGCGTCACGATTGCGACACGCCGAGCCTTTGAACAGCTCGACGCGTCACATACGGAGGCCATCGTTGGCCAATTCAAGCGGGAATTCTCCAGCCAGGGACAGGACATCCTCCGCCGCATCGAGGATATCGCCAATGCCGAAGCGACGCTTACGATGGCGATGAACCTCAGCACGCACCGGCAGGATCCCTCCGTTTATGGCAACGATGCGACGAGCGTGGGCAATGCGCATCAACTCGATTTTCTTGAATTCGTTGGCAGCGATGGGGGCATCATTTCTTCCGAACAATGGCCGGCGCGGTTTGGCTATAAGGAAAACTGGCTGCTCGAAAAAGTGGACTGGGCGTCGCGCGGCCCTTTTCTCGCTGTCGTCGAGACTCCGGATGGCCCGGCGCTAGGATTGATCGCGGTTCGCGCGCTGCAAGTCGGCAGTTTGAACTTTTATATCGCCGGCGGCGAGCGGCTCGGCAAATCCTTCCTCGCATCTCTCAGCTTACCTGCGGGGATGCGCGCGCTGCTTTACACAAAACTCACGCCTGATTTTTCCGTCGCAAGTTTGACCGACGTGAATGGCCCAGTCGATCAGGCCGCGCGTTTCGCACCTCTCGTCGAGCGTGAGTTCGCGCAGCCGAATGAGTTCGCGACGACGATCCAATGGACACGCAGCGCGGCGTCAGCGGAGGCGTTTCATGTTCTGCCGCTTTTCGGACCGGGTGGCGACACAGCGAAGAATCTTCTCGGTGTTTTTCTGATTGGCAGCTCGCGCCGCGATTTGGTGGTTCTCGAACATCGCATCCTATGGCTGGCCGTGGCTGTTGGCGGCATCGCGTTGGCCTTGGGAATTCTGCTGAGCTGGTGGGCGGCGATGCGCGTAACACGGCCCGTCGGCGAGCTCGTCGCCGGTGCAAAGGAAGTCGCGGCCGGAAATTGGGATGCTCGCGTGAACATTGACTCCAGCGATGAAATCGGCGCGCTTGCACGAACATTCAATTCCATGACGGAACAGCTTGCGGGCCAGCGCGAACGATTGGTGCAGGCAGAACGCGTCGCCGCATGGCGCGAGCTTGCTCGCCGGCTAGCCCACGAGCTGAAGAATCCGCTTTTTCCGCTACAGATCACGCTCGAAAACCTGCGCCGCGCGCGCGAGCAAAATTCTCCGGATTTTGACGAGATTTTTCACGAGTCGACGGCAACACTGCTTGCGGAGATCGAAAACCTGAAAGCTATCGTTGGCCGGTTCAGCGATTTTGCGAAAATGCCTCAGCCGGAGCTGCAATTCACAAACGTGAATGAAGTTGTCCACGGCATCATTCGACTTTTCGAGCCACGCTTCACTGCGCCGGGAGAGCCGGAGATCAAAACCGAATTGCAGCTTGCCGACAAACTGCCAGTGGTTCAGGCGGACACAGCGCTATTGCATCGTGCGCTTGGTAATCTGGTCCTCAACGCACTCGACGCAATGCCAGAGGGAGGCACACTGACAATTCGGACTTCACGGCACAATGGAGGAGTGCGTCTGGAAGTTTCCGACACCGGCGCTGGCCTGACCCCAGAGGAGTGCGCGCGACTTTTCACGCCGTATTACACGACGAAGCAGCACGGCACGGGACTCGGGCTTGCTATCGTGCAATCGGTGGTGAGCGATCATGGCGGGCGCATCTCGGTGGTGAGCGAACCGGGGCAAGGCGCGACGTTTGTTATCGAATTACCGCCGACGCCGCCGGTGGCGATCGAAGCGCGCGAGGAAGTTCGCGCGGCACGGGAGGCCTGAGAGCTGATGTCCGCGAAAGCACACATCCTAATCATCGATGACGACGCGAATACGCTTGCGTCGCTTGCGCGGGCATTTCGATTGTCGGGGCATGAAGCGACAGTTTGCGACAATGCCGCGCACGCACAGGAACTCGCTCGCGATGGCCATTTCGATTTGATCCTCTCCGACGTGGTGATGCCCGGCAAAGACGGCATCGCGTTGCTGGAGGAAATGAAAAATCTCGGCGTAGCGTCGCCCGTGGTGATGATGTCCGGGCAGGCGACGATTGAAATGGCCGTGCGCGCCACACGGCTCGGCGCGGCGGATTTTCTCGAGAAGCCAATTTCGACAGAAAAACTCCTTCTCACGGTGGAAAATGCGCTCAAGCTGGCGCGCCTGGAGCAGGAAAATCGCGACTTGCGCCGGCGCGTGGGACGCCATCAGCTAGTCTGGGCAAGCCCGGTGATGAAATCGCTGATGACGGAAGTGGAGCGCGTAGCGGCGAGTGAAACGCGCGTGTGCATTCGCGGGGAGACGGGCACGGGCAAAGAGCTCGTGGCGCGCACTCTGCACGAAAAGAGCGCGCGGCGCGCAGGCCCGTTTATCACTCTGAATTGCGCAGCAGTCCCAGCTGAATTGATGGAGTCGGAGCTTTTCGGGCATGAAAAAGGCTCTTTTACAGGCGCGGCTTCGCGGCACATTGGAAAATTCGAGCAGGCGCATCGCGGCACGCTGTTCTTGGATGAAATCGGCGACATGCCCGCGCCGATGCAGGCAAAACTGTTGCGTGTGCTGGAAGAAGGCGAAATCGAGCGCGTCGGCGGCGACCGGCCGATCCCGGTCGATGTGCGCGTGATCGTCGCGACACATCGCAATCTGGAAGATCAGGTACGGCGCGGCGCGTTCCGGCAGGACCTGTACCACCGGATTTTTGTTTTTCCGATTGTGCTGCCGCCTCTGCGCGAGCGGGTGGAGGACATTCCTGTGCTCGCGGAGCATTTCGCGCGGCAGGTGGCGGAGCAAAATGCGTGGAAACAGAAGAATTTCTCAACGGCGGCGACGGAACAGCTTTCGCGCTACGCGTGGCCGGGAAATGTACGCGAGTTGCGCAATGTGGTTGAGCGCGTGATGTTGCTTTCCCCTGGAGATGAGATCGACGATACATCCGTCCGGCACGCGCTGCCACAAGCCGATTCCGCAGCGTTGGACGGAGATTCCGCGCGGGTTTTTGGCGGCGCCTCGGCTGCTGGCGGCGGGTCTGCCGGATCCCTGGCGTTGGGCAGCATGACGGAGCGTGTAGACGCCTTCGAGCGCGAAACGATTCTCGCCGAACTCAAGCGCCATCATCATCACATGACCAACACCGCCAAAGCGCTCGGGCTCGAACGCAGCCACCTCTACAAGAAATGCCAGCACCTGGGGATTGATCTGCGCTCGCTGCGGAAAGAAGAGGACTAAGCCGAATAAGAGGCTTAATGAGAGTCAGTTTGACTGCGCTCTATGGCTACGATTCTGTTGTTGATGCAGCCGATTGCGGCGGAGCGAAGATTTTCTGCAGAAGGAGGTGCGTCGGGAGATAAATCACCACGACCAGGCCTAGCCACATGAGTGCGAGATGCACCGGCTCCGGACCCCACATGCGGTGCAGAATTGGGTCGCGAAAAACGTAATTAATGTTCAAAGCCGAATCTGTATAGCGTGCGGCAACCATGGCCAGTGCAGCGACCGATGACTGAAAAATGAAGCCGCCGCGATCATACCCCGCGCGGTAGAGCGCCCAAAGCAACACGACGGGCAAGACGACGTGAAAAAGCGAAAGCAAACGCACCCAGAGCGGATAGTGCGCGTCCCACATATATTCGGTGCCGCCAAATAAATGATGGCCGAAAAATAATTTCCAACCGGCGTCGAGATCCCAAAGCAAATCCGCGACAAGCGATGAAATTGCCTGGCTGGAAAGCAGCCGCGAGTTTCCGAACCAAAATCCGGCACACGCAAGAATCACGGCGATATCGCAGAGGTGCAGGAAATTCGCGGCGCCCCACGTGATCCAATACGAGGGAATCCAAAGAGCCAGCCAAATTACGCTGGCCCAGCGAACCCATCCGGGAAACTGCGCGTCTTTTGGTATGTGCATTTATTTCACGCGCGGATGATTTAGAGAGACGATTTCGGTTTCCGCGCGACTTTTCGAGCGACACATCGTATCAAATTCTTGGCAGGATTTCGCAAAGCCTGTTGTGTCTGACAAATTTTCGCGGGAGCGCACGGCGTCGCAGCGGCCAGTGGCGGCGGTGGGAGTTGCATGCGAGAATGGGAGAAGAACGGGGGAGCCGAGCGAAAAAGCATGGATGGACCGGAAATTGCGGGCGCTGCGGTGCTTGGTGCGGCGATTGTGGGTGCCTGGGGCGCAGTACATCCGCAGTCGCAACTTTTCGGGCGGACGATTCGCGAGACAGGCAACGCGCAAACGATCGGGTTGACGTTTGACGACGGCCCGAATCCCGCTGTGACACCGGCGCTGCTGGATTTGCTCGACCAGCACGATGCTCGCGCAACATTTTTCTTGATGGGAAGCCGTGTGCGGGCGTTTCCAGAGATCACGCGAGAAATCGCGGCGCGCGGCCACACAATTGGAAACCACACCGAGACACATGCGAACTTGACGTTTCTTACGCCCGCAAAATTGCGAGCGGAGTTGAATCGCTGCAGCGAAGCGATTCACGCAGCCACTGGCGGTGAGGAATTGAGCTGGATGCGCCCGCCATTTGGTTTTCGCGGGCCGCAACTCGGCGCAGTCGTACGCGGACTTGGCTATTCAGGCGTCGCGATGTGGTCGAAATGGGCATGGGACTGGATGCCGCAGCCGGCAAGCCGCGTGATTCATCGCTTGCGGCGCGTGTTCGGCGGAGATATCTTGCTGTTGCACGACGGCGATCATCGCGTGGCGCAAGGCGACCGGCGGCACACCGTTGAGGCGCTTCGTCACTGGCTGCCGCGGTGGAAAGATGCGGGAATGCGTTTTGTGACGCTCGATGCGATTGGCAGCGCGGCGACAGAAGATATTCCGGCAACGGCTGGCGGGAAAACCTGAGAATTCACGGAGCGGAGAACGTAGAGCAATGGACGACAGAAAATTTTATGACGAGAAAGACGAAACGAAACAAATCCCGCTGATGTGCCCGCATTGCCGCCAGGAAAATACGTATCCGGTGCGATGGAAGCTGCGCACGAAGAAGAGCGAATTGCCGCGCGGATCAAACGAGGAAGATCGTGCGCATTTTGCGAAGGCGCGGTCATACATGGTGCGTGTCGACGACATGGTTGCCTGCCGAAACATCAAATGCAGGAAGCGGTTTGATTTGACCGGGCAGACCGTGATTCTGGTTTGATATGAAGCGGCTGCATTGGCAGCGAGAAAACGAAATTAGATTTCAGGGTAGAGGTCGAAGAAGGCGTCGAGGGATTGCTTGAGTGTCGCTTCGATTTCCTCGCGCGTGCCTTCGATAAGATGCATGGTGATGCTGCCGGACTTGCCGCTCTTGAGCTGAACCGTGGCGTCGCCGACGGAGGTGAGCTCGGTGGCGGGAAAAAGCCTCATACCGTAGACCAATGCAAGATTTGCCATGCGCAATGCTCCTTGTTGGCGTGAATGTGTCGCCGAAGAAGCGTAAACGCTGACGGGACGAGAGTCAAACACACACAAATTGCAGCCGCGATTGACAGGCGCAAAAGGGAAGAGCATCCTGACGAGTAAGCAAAGCATCAGACATGCATATTTGCGCGGGGGTGCGGGGATGACTCTCCGAGACGCGATGCGAGAAGCGGCAATATGCGCCGCGGTGATGTTGAGCAGCGCATCGGCGATAGCGCAAACGACGACACCGCCTCCTGTGCAGCCGCAGACGAGCTCCGCCGCAACAACCGCCAAACCGCAACCGAAGACCTCGACGGCGACAGCGCCGCAAACGGCTCCAGCGACTTTAGCCAGTGTGACGTCGCCCCCAGCAACTCCAGCGGCTAATAACGTAGGAAAGTACATTCAAGTGCCGACGGGAACACGGCTAGGGCTTGTGCTGCACAACGCAATTTCGACGCGTAGCGCGCAACCAGGCGATCCTGTCTATCTCGAAACAATTTTTCCTGTGCTGCTGAATGGGAAAATCGTGATTCCGGCAGGATCCTACGTGAGCGGGCAAGTGACCGAGGCGAAGCGGCCAGGGCGCGTACACGGGACGGGCGAAATTCGCATTAAGCTCAATAACCTAATCCTGCCGAACGGTTATGAGGCGAGTTTTAATGCGGTGCCGACTGGTGCGGGAACCGGTGGAAACGAAAGTGTGGGGAAAGAAGGAACAATCAACGGCGATACGAGCAAGGGCCAGGACGTGGGGACTGTCGCGGACACGACGATTGCCGGAGCAGGAATTGGTGCGATCGCGACGCGTACCGGCACAGGCGCGGGAGTGGGAGCAGGGATCGGCGCAGCCGCAGGGCTGCTGGCCGTGCTGCTGACGCGCGGACCGGAAGCGGAATTGCCACGCGGGACGACACTGGATGTTGTGATGGACCGCCCGCTCTATCTACTGAGTGAAAAGATAAATTTTACGAGTCCAGGCCAAGCGTCGACGCTGGCGGGTCCGGCGAATCGCGAGCCGCAGCGTAAGGCAGGTTTGCCGATTCCGTATTGACCGCGGAAAACGGGTGATCAGTGCGAGCGCGTGGCCCCTCGCGTCACGCCGCGGGCATTGGCAAAGCGAAGAGGGCTGAACGGCGCGAGGTAGTTCGAAATTTTCCCCTGAACAATCCATTCGGAAAGGTACTTTGCCGTTGCCGGCGCGAGCAACATGCCGTTGCGGTAGTGCCCCGTGGCGATGAACAATCCCTGCACATCAGTTGGTCCAATGATGGGGAGATGATCCAGCGAATCTGGCCGCAGGCCGGCCCAGGCTTCAAGAACTGCCGCTTCGCCGAGCGCGGGGACCATCTCCGTCGCTGCGCGAAGAATCTTGCGCAGACCAGCAGGAGTCGGATGTTTTTGGGTAATGCCGGGTTCGAGCGTGCTGCCGACGACTACGCGGCCGTCCTCGCGCGGCGCCATGTAGCCGTGCTCGCAACGAAGAATTGTGTGCGGCGCGCCCGGCACAGGGCCGAGGGCGACCATTTGGCCGCGCACGGGAAGCGTTGGCGCGAAGGATTCGACACCTGCAATTTCTGCGCAGCGCCATCCGGCGGCGATGACTACGTTGCGCGCGGCAATCTTCTCGCTGATCTGGACCTTGCGATGAGAATCGGTCGGGATTCCCTTGGCGTGCACAGCGAGGACGCCTTCGCAACGCGCGTTTTCTACAACGACCGCCTGAACTTCGGAGTCGCCGCGAATCTCGACCCCTGCATTGGCCGCTGCGGCCAGAGCAACCCCCGTGACGACGCGTGGGTCGACATCGGCTTCGTCGGCAATCCAGAGAGCGGCGCGAACGGCGGGGCCGAGGCCCGGTTCGCGGCGCCTGGCTTCCTCGAGAGAGAGAGCTTCGGCGCGAATGTCGTGGCTTGAAAGTTCGCGCAGGCGCGAGTCGCGCTCACCTTCGCCCTGAGGTTCGAGGAAAAGTTCCATCGCGCCATTGGCATGAAAACCAGCACACATGCGAGAAGCCTGCTCGATAGCAGCGATAAATTCGGGATAGAGGCGAAAGCTCTCCAGTCCAAGAGGAACGATGGCTAGAGATCCCGGGTCGGGAGCAGGCGAGATCGTTCCGGCAGCCGCCCAAGAGGCCTCGCGGCCGGGTTCCTGCCGATCGAGAAGAAGAACGGATTGCTTCGCGTGGACAAGCTCGAAAGCGAGAGACGCTCCGATGATTCCGCCGCCGACAATAATAGTGTCGTAGCGCTGCATCATTCAATCTTACCGCAAAGTTTCAGTTGAGGACTGGAGGGAAAAGCAGAAGAAATAGATTCTCACTCGAACTAAGCCGCTCGCGACGAAATTTTCTTTGTGCCCACACAGTGTGGAGATGGCAGAACGAGATGCAAGTGGCCAAGCGAGGCGCAATCCCTGCGCCTCGCCTCAGGAATCTTACTGTGGGCCGAGATACATCACGTGGACGTATGTTCCCAGTCGGACGTTGTAAGCGAGATACCAGCCGATGTGGTCCGGATCCGCGTAGACGACGATATCGTCGGAATCCCAGAGCCAGCCGGCGCAATCATCGACATCGTACGGAGCCACACTGAAGTAAAAACCTCCGAACCAGAAGCGATCAGGCGCTCCTCCAACCAGCCGATAGACGTAGCTGCGTCCTATGCCACCGGGGAAATGGCCGTGCTCCCACGGATGATCCAGGTGATAGTGCGGATCATTCGGTCCGGTATCGTGCCCGACCCATTTTCCCGTGTCCGCGTGGACGTGCGGAGCCGTTGGATGACTGGGTTGGTCGCGATAGCTCGGCCGCTGAGTCGAGCCCTCGGGCGGCTGCTTGACTTCGCGAGGGGGCGCAGGCTTCTGTGCGTTTCTCGGCGCAGGAGTTGGCCCGCGCGCTGGGATGTATCCATGGCCAACGGGTGAGCTTTTCGTCGCGGTTCTCGTTGGCCGCGAAGCCGGGGCTTTACTTGGCTTTTGCTGGGAGAAAACAGGGACCGAACAAATAAGCAAAAACGCGGCAAGTCCGATCATTTTTTTCATGCCAGCCTCCGAAATGCGTTCAGACGTTTCTTTAGCATGTAACAAAACCAAACCCGGCTGCTGGGATTCCCGATTTTGACTCTGTTCTGGCGCATGACTATAGGCCAGACGGTGCTTCACTATCAAGTGCCGCGCTCCGCACCCGGCATTGAGAGATTGAGTTGTTGCCGCGCAGTTCCGCGCGGTGAGTTGCGTTTATCTCGTTCTAAAGAGTCTTGACGAGTTCGAGGGAGAGAAGGTAGGCCTTTTGGGCAAGATTCTTGGCGCGTGCCCAGTCGGAGGTGCGGACGGCATCGCGAGACTGGTCGAGCCAGCCATTGATTTTGTCGACCATGTCCTTTTGAGATGCATTCAAATCACGTCCATTCGTACGCTGCAAATTCTGTTCGGAATCAGCGATCAACTGATTGGTTTCTTTTTCAAGCTGAGCCTGATCGGCAGGCGAAAGCTGCGGCGAAATCTGCGGCGCTTCGGGACGCGCGGGCTCTGTCGCCGGGGGAGTCACTGGAGTGGGCCGTTTCAATTTGTCAGGCTGAGGCGTTAGGTCCGCTGGTGGGTTGGAAGGAGCCGGATTTGTCGGTGCCGGAGTGTTCGGAGCGGGGATGGATGCCGGGGACTTGCTTGATTCCGGTGTAGACACGGGAGCTGGTGGTTGCGTGGGAACTGTGACTGGGGCGGCCGCGTGGACTTTCTTGTTGCTGCAGCCGGTAAGCAGCGAACCAATCGCCAGTGGAGCAGTCACAAGAATGCAGGCCACGCTTACCGCTGAGAAGCGGGAGCGCGTCGTCAACCAGAGCCGAGGGTGGGTTGCGCCTGGTTTCGACATTCAAGTCTGCTTGGCGAACGGCTGGCCGAAGTCTCTGAAATTTTGGGTCGCGGGCATCGTGCCAGTACGCGCCAGCGGCAGTTCGATGCGGAAAGTTGTACCGCGCCCAATCTCTGTATCAAATTCTACCGAACCATTGTGCAGTTGTACAAACCGGAAAGTATTGGCCAGGCCGAGTCCTGTGCC
>JASHRL010000346.1 GCA_030037355.1 Candidatus Acidiferrales bacterium
TCCCCGTCCCTTTTATCTGTGCCAGTTCTGAAGACATAGAATCCTATGGTACAGCATCTGGACACTTTACGTCACTCGGTTTCCAAAGCACTGACTCCCGATTCGCAATGCTCAGTTCGAGCTGCCTTGATGGTATTCTGTGGCGCTTGAATTCTGCGTGAGAGCGTTTCCTGAGAGGGCTCCATGCTTTTGCGGGATAAGGTCGCTGTAATCACCGGCGGAGGCCGCGGAATCGGCCGCGCCATCGCTCGGCGTTTCGCCGTTGCAGGCGCCAAAGTGGCCGTCGTGGCGCGTACGCAAAAGGAAATTGAAGGCGTTGCAGTGGAACTGAAATCTGCGGGTCATTCCGCTGTGGCCATCTGCTCCGACGTCTCGCAGGAATCCGGCGCTCAAAAAATCGTTGCTGAGACGCATAAGCATTTTGGCCGTATCGACATCCTCGTCAACAACGCCGGCATGCTTGGCTCGGTCAAGGCCATCGAAGAAGTCGATCCGGCGGAATGGGATGCCGTTGTCGCCGTGAACTTGCGCGGGCCTTTCCTGCTTTCGCGGCTCGTGTTGCCGGAGATGTACGTCCGCAAATCCGGCGTCATCATCAACATGTCGAGCGTCGCAGCGAAGGGCGCTTTCCGCTGGAATGCGCCTTACGCGGCTTCCAAATCAGGGCTGCTCGGTCTGACGCGCACGCTCGCCGCGGAGGGCGCAAAGAATGGCGTTCGCGTCAATGCCATCTGCCCCGGACCTGTGCAGGAAACGGAAATGTTGCAGAAACTGGGCGAAGGATTGGGCGAACGTCTGCAAATGAGCTCCGAAAAAATATCCCAGCAGCTCGCCCAGGGAACGCTTCAGGGCCGCCCCCAGACGGTTGAGGAAATTGCGGAAGCCGCGCTCTTTCTCGCGTCGGATGCAGCCAGCGCGATTACGGGGCAGATTCTGAATGTGGATGGTGGAATGTCTTTTTACTGATCGCTTCGAGCCGCGCCCACCGCTGATGAATTTTGGGAATCAAAAGCTTGCCGCTCGCTTCCACCCAGTTCAGTCCGCGATCTCCCGCCTCTGTAATCACGTAAATCGCCAGCACCACCAGAAGGAAACCGCCGAAAATCACCGCGAATAGCAGCTCAGCTGAGACAAGCTCCTGAAAGAAGTACGTCTGAAGCGCCAGAAAAGCGACACCACACCACCAAACCCACTTGGGAATTCGAGGAATTCGCATGGCCGTATACCTACCCCCGCTTACTTAGATGCAAATAGGAGGCCGAAGGGACCGCTCACAAATTCTGTTTTGACTGGTACTTCCGAGCGGGTCAGTTGGCCACATGCAAAAAAGATGTAAGAAATTTCCGTGAATGTGAGGAATTTTGCGGAGTCCAGCGTCAGCCGCGCGTGGATTCCTCTTTCAACTTGCGCACTAGCCCGCTTCGCACCAGCCACGCAAGCGTCTCAATGAAGAAATTGCGCGACAAATGCTTTTGCTTTTCGATTGGCCAGTTGCCCATCGGCCAGTGGCGTGCCATCACAGGAAGTTCGTGCTCGTGAAAAACGAATCGCGGCGGCCGGTGCGTCAGCCAGCGAATATATTCAAATGTCTTTCGCAGCAAACTGTCTGGCTCGATTGCCAGCCGCTTGTGAAGTCTGCCGCCGACCGGACGAATCCACGCAAAAACCAGACATTCCGGCGCCTCAGGATGCAGAAATGGAAAATCCGCGCCATCCACTAAATAGCCGACAAAAAAACCGGCGGCCTGGCTGTTGCTTCGCATGTGCGAAGCGCTCCGTGAATTCGATATTGCTCGCGGGCTTGAAGGACGCGAGGCCAGGAACCAGTAGCCTTTTAATCCCGCATCGTTTACAGCTATCGGCCGGTAGTCTTTCAGGTATGGCGTAGCCAGTTCGCGAATCCAAGCGACTGACCCAGACCCGGGCTTGCGAACCAGCGAGCGTCGGCGTGCCCGTGGAACAGTCGCACGCTTCTTTTTTGGTCGTACGCGTCTCAACGGCCCTCGAACGGATACCGGTCGCCCGTGAGAACGGCCGCAGCCACGCGCCGGCGAAGGGCAATCGTGTCGACGGGATCACGTTTCGCGAAGCGGCGCAGCACGGCGATTTGCGTGCGCAGCGCATCGCCTTCCAGCGTCGCTGCCAGAGCCGTCCGCGCTTCGCGTTCGATGCGGTCCGCCGCATCGAAAATAAACGCACGCGTCGCATCGCCCATCAGCGCGACCGAATCGCCACTTTGCCGGTTCGCCGCCTTTTGAGCGCGTCGCAAGCTCGATTCCATGGCGTAGATTTCCATCACCACATTCGCTAGGCACGCGACGATTTCCTGCCGCTCTGAAAGCTGCTCGCGGAATCGCTGCACCGCCGCACCCGCGGCTAGCAGGAAAATCTTCTTCCCATTCGCGATCGCCTTTTCCTCCGCAGCAAACGGTCCAGCGGAACCTTCTTCGTAAGACGGCCCGCCCAACACCTCTTCGGCCAGCTTCATCGCCGCAGGAATCAGGGGCAGCACGCCGCTCGTTGCGCGCTTCATCAGCATTTGAATGATGAGCATGCGGTTGATCTCGTTCGTCCCCTCGAAGATCCGGTTCACGCGACTGTCGCGATACGACCGCGCGACGGGATAGTCCTCGTGAAATCCATAGCCGCCGAAAATCTGTACTGCTTCGTCGACGCAATAATCGACGACTTCGCTGCCGTACACTTTGCTGATGGAACTTTCGATGGCGTACTCTTCGAGCATCTTCATGCCCTGCTCGGTTTTCGTCGTGCCTTCCGGAGCCGCTTCGATTGCGGCGTCGATCAATCCTGCCGAGCGGTAAATCATCGACTCGACCGCATAAGTGCGAATCGCCATCTCCGCCAGTTTTGCGTCGATCAATCCGAATTGCGCGAGCTGTTTGCCGAACGCCGTGCGCTCCTTCGCGTACTTCGACGCCGCTTCCAGCACTTTCTTCGCGCCTCCGATGCAATAGGCGCCCAGGCTGAATCGTCCGGCATTCAGCGTATTGAACGCCACGATGTGCCCGCGTCCGATCTCGTGAAGTAGGTTTTCCTTCGGCACCGGGCAGTTTTCAAAAAAGAGCGCCACCGTCGAGCTGCCCTTGATGCCCATCTTTTTCTCTTCCGCGCCAACGGAAAATCCCGGCAACCCTCGCTCCACGAGAAAGCACGAAAACTTCTCGCCATCCACTTTGGCGAATACCACATACAGATCGGCGAATCCGCCATTTGTGATCCACATTTTCTGGCCGTTCAGAATCCAGTTCCTGCCATCCGGCGAGAGCGTCGCGCGCGTTCGCGCGGCCAGCGCATCGGATCCTGCCTGTGGTTCGGACAAGCAGTAGCACGAAATAATTTCGCCTATCGCGATTCGTGGAAGATATTTTTTCTTCTGCTCTTCCGTTCCGAAATAAACGATGGGAACTGTGCCAATGCCCGCATGCCCTCCATGAGTCACCGCAAAAGAGGCGTACGCAGAAAGCTTTTCGGAAAGCAACATCGAAGAAACTTTGTCGAGCCCCGCTCCGCCGTATTCTTCCGGAATCCCCCCGCCGAGCAAACCGACTTCGCCCGCTTTCTTGAGCACTTGCGCCATCAAGCCTTCTTTGTGCTGTTCGAGCTCAGGGACGAGCGGGAGAACTTCTTTGGCGACAAACTCTTCGGCCGTCTGTCCAATCAGCCGCTGATCGCCCGTCAAATCCGCGGGCGTAACAATGTCTTCCGGTTTGCAGGCGGAGATTAGAAATCCGCCGCCGCGTGTGAGGCTTTGCGAAACCGTCGTTGTCGCCATATCGGCTCCTTCATTCCGAAAACTAAGTCGCGAAGATGTGGCCGCGAAAAATTGCGGCGCGAAATTCGCGTTTATCCGCTCTGCGCCGCTGCCTTGATTTTATCAACGTACTCGGCGGGGAAATTGTGCTCCGCCGCGCCTTCCAGAATCGTCTGCAAATAATGGGGCGCGGGCCGCAGCCCCTTGTCCACTTTTGTTGCGATGTAAACCTGCGCCGCAGCGCTCTTCCCTTCCCCGTAAGCGACGTTCACTTCAATCCGCCGGTAATGCTCCGGCACGCCTTCGAATCGGTCCAGATTTCGAAATGACGACTCCGTGATCCGGTAAAGTACACCAAGAACAAATTTCCCAGCTCCCTGGCGCACGTTCGCAGTCGCCACGCCGCCGCGAGCCTTCTTATTGAACACAAGCTCATAATTCTCCAGCCGCCCTCCGTATTCCTCCAGAATTTCCGCGCGCGAGCTCATCTGCTTCCGGCTCATGTTGCTGGCGTACGCGAAATACCAAGCTGCTGGTGCGGGCATCAGTTCCTACGGAACAGAATTTAGAATTGCGGCTCGGCTACTATCTTAGCCAGAATCCGCGCCGCACGTAAATCCCCTCGTGTCCCGGTGTGCGCGATCGATCGCGAAAAGAGCTATTTCCGTTTGTCGGCGTCTTCTCGCTCACCATTTCACTTCGGATTGAAGGAACGCTTCGAGCGCATCATCGAATTTTTCCTGCTGATCGATCATGACAGCATGGCCGGAGCCTTCTACAACCACGAACTGAGCGCCGCGAATCGTTGCGGCCATCGCTTTCTCCGCTTCAAAGTTCGGCGACGCCGCGGGTGTAATGACCAGCGTGGGCTTATTTATTTTCGCGAGCGCGGGACGGCGATCCACGCCGAAATAATCCGACATCAACATCGCGATTGCCGTGGCGGTCGGCGTTTGCAATGTGGAGTTCACGATTTTTTCCATATCGAGATCCGGGTGAGGTTGCAAGAAAAACGAATGCACCATTGCCTCCATCGATTCGCGGGGATAGACGACATCCAAGGTCATGCGCGATAGAGTGGCCTCGCTGGACTTTTGGTGCAGTTCGATTTCCGCGGGGCCGGCGTAAATAGGGCTGTCGACAATGACTACGCCGGCTATGGAATCCATGCCGAATTGCTGAATGTACGCGGCGAGATCCTGAACTCCCTGCGACCAGCCGACCAGGACATACTGCGATATTTTGAGTTGACCGAGAACGTTGTGCAAATCTCTGGCGCGAAATTCGGGTGTGTTTCCGTCCGGCGTCTTCGTGGATTCGCCTTCCGAGCGGGGATCAATGGCCAGGACGCGCATGCTTGGCGAAAATTTTTCGAGTTGCTCGTTCCACAGATACGCTGGCAGCCGCCAGCCGGGAATCAAAACGAGCGCTCGCGGCGAAGCGAGGTCGCCCGACTCGAGGTAATGAATTCGAATTCCATCTTGCGTTGTCGCAAATCCCTCTTGTTGAATCGATCCCGCGGATTCAGTGGCATTCATGGCCGCAGACTTCTTGCTACACGCCAGAAACAAAGCGAGCGCCAAAAGCAGTCGAAGAATTCTGGATCCCAATTAAGTTCCTTCCTCAGCTCGAATTTTCAACGCTGGCTCAGCCGCACACAAACGTTTACACGCGCTCGAAAATTCCCGCCGCGCCCATGCCGCCGCCGACGCACATGGTCACGATGCCGTAGCGCGCCTTGCGCCGTTCGAGTTCGCGCAAAATTGTCGCTGTCAGCTTTGCTCCAGTGCATCCCAGCGGATGCCCCAATGCGACCGCTCCGCCATTCGGATTCACGCGCGCCGGATCCAGCTTCGCCAACTTGATTACCGTCAGCGATTGCGCCGCGAACGCTTCATTCAGTTCGATTACATCGATCTCGTCGAGAGCAAGTCCCGCAAGCTTCAGCGCTTTCGGTATCGCGAACACGGGTCCAACGCCCATTTCCTCTGGCGGACAGCCGGCTGTGGCAAACGCCACAAAGCGAGCTAGCGGTTTCGCCGCCAGCGAACGCGCGCGCTCGGCAGACATCACAATCGCGGCTGCCGCCCCGTCGCTCATCTGCGAACTGTTTCCTGCGGTCACAACTCCCCGCGCATGAAACGCCGGCTTTAATTTTGCCAGCGCTTCCATCGACGTATCCGCGCGCGGGCCTTCGTCCGTGTCGAATTTCACTTTCGCAGTTTTCGCGCGATTCCCATTCGAATTGTCCACGGAAGTGAAATCCACTTCGACCGGAACAATTTC
>JASHRL010000036.1 GCA_030037355.1 Candidatus Acidiferrales bacterium
GGCGCCTTCGATTTCATCGAAAAGCCTCTCTCTCTCGAAAAAACGGTTCTCGCCATCAAGAACGCGCTCGATTACTTGCGCCTCGAAAAAGAGAATCGCCGTCTCCGCGCCGAACTCGAGCAGCGCTACCAGATTTTAGGCGACAGTGTCCCTATGAAAGCCCTGCGCCAGCAAATCGCTCTAACCGCTCCAACAAATGGCCGCGTCCTGATCTATGGCGAAAGTGGAACAGGCAAGGAACTCGTCGCCCGCGCGCTGCATGCGCAAAGCTCGCGCTCCTCTGGCCCGTTCGTGGAAGTCAACTGTGCGGCGATTCCCGAGGAGTTGATCGAATCCGAACTCTTCGGCCATCGCAAAGGCAGCTTCACCGGCGCAAGTGAAGACAAAGTTGGCAAGTTTCAGAAGGCGGACGGCGGAACGCTGTTCCTCGACGAAGTCGGCGACATGAGCCTCAAGACGCAGTCCAAAGTTCTCCGCGCGCTCGAAGAGCAGCGAGTCGAGCCAATCGGCTCAAATGAAATGGTCTCTGTTGACGTCCGCGTCATCGCCGCCACCAACAAAAAGCTCGAAAACGAGATCGCGCGCAACGCTTTCCGTGAAGACCTGTTTTATCGCTTGAACGTCATCCCGTTCACTGTGCCGCCTCTGCGCGACCGCATCGAAGACATTTCGATTCTTGCGGCCCATTTTCTTGCAGAGTTCAACCAGGCTTACGGCCGCAAACCGAAAGACTTGACGCCCTCAGCCATGGAAGTCCTCATGCGCTATCCCTGGCCCGGCAATGTCCGTGAACTGAAGAATCTGATTGAGCGCCTCGTCATCATGTGCCCGGCTCAGCACATTGAGCCGCATCATCTTCCGCCCGAAGTATTTCGCGACGCCGCCCGCAGCCCGCAGAACCCTTACGCGACGTTGCAGGAGGCGCGAAGCGCATACGAGCGTGAATTCATTTTGCACAAACTGGAAGAAAATCAGTGGAACATGACCAAGACCGCCGCTGCCATTGGCCTTGAACGTACGCACCTCTACCGCAAAATGAAATCTCTCGGAATTGCCCCGTCCAGAGCTTAATCGCGGCGTGAAGATTTGTAATTATCTATTCGCTGGTTTCCTCGCTCATTTGTTCGAGCTGGTGGTGCCAGTCGAGCTGCTTGACAATGGCGCGATCCCCTCGCCAGTTCGCATGTACTCTGGCATTCAATTCGAGGTAAACCTTTGTGCCTAGCAGTTCTTCCAGCTCTTTCCTCGCGGCCGTTCCGATCTCCTTGATCATCGACCCGCCACGCCCAATCACAATTCCCTTCTGCCCTTCGCGCTCGACGCAAATCGTCGCGCGAATCTTCACCACTTTCTCGCTCTCCTCCCAGTCGTCCACAATCACAGCGGCAGCGTGCGGCACCTCCTGCCGGGTCAAGACCATCGTCTTTTCCCGGATGATCTCGGCGGCCAGAAAGCGTTCCGGCTGGTCCGTATGCAGGTCCGTCGGGAAATAAGGCGGATTCACGGGCAATCGCTGGATCCAATTTTCCACCAGCGCGAGTGTCCCTTCTCCTGTTCTCGCAGAGATTGGGAAGATCTCCTCGAAATCGTGCTCGCGTCTCCAACGATCAATCGATGGCAGGAGCCGATCCTTGCGAATACGGTCTATTTTGTTCAGCAACAAAAACGCAGGCCCGGAAAACCGCTTCACATGTTCGAGCGCATAGCGGTCCCCAACCTGGAAGTCCTCGGTTGCGTCCACAACCAGCGAAACAATATCTGGGGCCTCGAGCGCTGCGGACACCTCTTGCATCATCTGTCGGCCGAGCGCATTCGTGCCGCGATGGATCCCCGGCGTGTCGATCAGCACAATCTGTCCATTCTCGCGATTCACGATTCCCTGAATCCGATTGCGCGTCGTCTGCGGCCTCGCCGACACAATCGCCACCTTTTGCCCAACGAGAGTATTTACGAGCGTGGATTTCCCCGCGTTCGGCCGTCCGATGATCGCAATGAATCCGGAGTGAAATTCCATGAAGATTGATACTAGTCTGCGTGGCGGCTCGGCGCACGGAATATTTTCCGCGGCGTCGTTGCAACTTTTTTCGCTTTCACTGAATTGGGCCGGGAAGAAACGACTTAATCTCCTCCGCTCGCTCTCACCCAAATTCTGCTCGTCGCCGGCTTGCCCAAGTACAATCTCTTCGTCGTGCCTCGCAGCGTCACCGTCATCGTCTCATCGTACTCGCGCTTGAGTACGCGCAGGCGCGTCCCCGGCAAAATTCCCAGTCCGCCAAGAAACGCCAGAAACTCCGGCTCTCTTTCATAAACGCGCAGCACTTCATACGTTCGTCCCGCCGCTGCATCCGCCAATCGAATCGCGCCGTAGCGCTTTCGCAGCTTCGCTAATCCTCCAAAAAGAGGCACGCCATGCGGGCATCGGCTTTCGCGCCCAAAGCGCTTCAATAGCAGATCCACCACTTCTGGCGACATGCCGTGTTCGAGCTTCTCGGCTTCCTCGTGTGCTCGCTTCCAGTCAATTCCGATCACTTCCGTCAGCAGCTTCTCTGCCAGTCTGTGCCGCAGCACAAGATGCTGCGCGATCCGCCTTCCCTTTGCTGTCAGTGCAATTCGTCCGCTTCTCTCAACGCGCAAGAATCCTCCGCGCGTCATCCGTTTCAGCGCCGCTGTCACCGCGGGGGGCGTCACGCCTAAATCCTCAGCCAAACGCGCGCTAATGGGAGACTGCTCTTCCTGAACGATCTCCCATATTTCCTTCAAATAATCTTCTTGAGAGACGCTCGTTTTTTCGCGCCTCATCTCAATTTGCCTTTCTCCAGTTCGTCCGCAAGCGCTTTCACTTTCTTCTCAATCTCCGCGTACACCTTCTCGTACGTCGTCGTGTCATCCCCGAAGGGATCTTCGATCTCCCATTCCAGCAATTCAGCGCCGTCAAACCTTCCATTCAGTCGCCGGCCTGACATATTCACGACAATCTCCGGCGCGAAGTACATCTTCACATCGTCAATTCCCTTCGAATAATGGCCCTCCGCGCGAATGCCGTTCTCCTGCAGCGTTGCAAGCGTTTCCGGCGCGACAAATCCCAGCGGTGACGTCCCCGCGCTTTCAACCTCCATCAAGTCCGCTGCGACATGTCGCGCAATCGCTTCCGCCATCTGGCTCCGGCAGGAATTTCCAATGCAAACAAAGAGCACCTTCGTTTTCGCTCGGCCACCCGGCGCTGAACTCATCCCGGCTTTTTTCCATTCCTCGCCAGTTTCAAAAAACGCTCGTGGATGGTGGTGTCTTCGGTGAGCTCCGGATGAAATGTCGCCGCCATCATCCGTCCTTGTTCGACGAGCACAGGTTTTCCGTCGCGCTCTGCGAGCACTTTTACTCCTGCCCCGACTTTCTCGATCTGCGGCGCGCGGATAAAGACCATCTCCAGCGGCTCACTTTTTAGCTTCGTTGGCAGCAGAAAGACGTCGCTGGACAACTGCCTCCCATAGGCGTTCCTGACGACGGTCATGTCCATCAGTCCGAGCGATTCTTGTTCCGGCGCCTTCACGTCACGAGCCATGAGGATTGCGCCTGCGCATGTGCCGAAAAGCGCGCCTCCCTTCGCAGCCATCTCGCGTACCGCTTCTTCGAGGCCCGTTTCCGCCAGCAGCTTCATGTGCGTTGTGCTTTCGCCGCCGGGCAAAATTAAACCGTCCAATCCTTTCAGATCCTCCGGCGTCCGCACGTAGACATACTCCACGCCAAGCCGCTCAAGCATCTTCGCGTGCGCCTCAAAATCTCCCTGAATCGCCAATACGCCAATTTTCATCTGGATTTACTCTTGCCCATTCTGAACGATTGCGAAGTCGCTCAGTCGTGCATCGCGGTTGCAGGCTCTGGCTTTCGTCCCGCCTCGCGTTTCACAGGGGCTCGCATCGGCGACTTCTCTGGCCCTGCGCGCAAATACTGCGCTGGCCAGCTCATCGTCTGCCCCAGCTCACGTGCCGCGCGCATCGGCCAATACGGGTCGCGCAGCATCTCCCGTGCCAGCAGAACGATGTCCGCTTGTCCCGTGCGAATCACGTGGTCCGCTTGCGCGGACTCCGTAATCATGCCCACCGATCCGGTCAGCATCCCCACCTCCCGCCGGACTTTCTCTGCGAACTTCGTCTGGTAACCCGGCCCCACGGGAATCGCCACGCCGGGAATCACTCCGCCTGAAGAACAGTCCATCAAATCCACTCCCAGCTTCTTCACCTCGCGCGCCAGCGCAACCGACTGCTCCCCGTCCCATCCGCCTTCTTTCCAATCCGTCGCGGAGATTCGCATGAAAAGCGGCTGCGTTTCAGGCCACTCTTCGCGCACAGCGGCCACAACTTCGCGTGCCACGCGCGTCCGGTTCTCCAGCGAGCCTCCATACTCGTCGTTCCGCTGATTGCTGAATGGCGAGAGAAATTCGTGAATCAAATATCCGTGCGCGCCGTGAATTTCCACAATGTCGAATCCGGCGTCCGCTGCTCTTCGCGCCGCAGCCGCAAACGCTTTCGTCACGCCGTGAATTTCCTCCCGCGTGATTTCCCGTGGCTGCGGATAATCCTCTTGGAATTTGATCGCGCTCGGTGCGACCACGTTCGTCCAGCCTCCTTCCCCCTCAGGAACTGCGCCCTGTCTCGCGGCCCACGTCCGGTAGGTACTCGCCTTTCGTCCGGCGTGCGCCAGTTGAATCCCTGCGAGGCTTCCCTGCTCGTGAATAAATCGCACGATTCGCGCGAGCGCTTCCGCGTGCCGATCGCTCCATATACCCAAATCCTGCGGACTAATTCGTGCATCCCGCATTACCGCCGTCGCTTCGCAAAACACAATCGCAGCTCCGCCGACGGCGCGGCTTCCCAAGTGCACAAAGTGCCAGTCGTTCGCCAGCCCGTCTTCGCACGAATACTGGCACATCGGCGAAACTGCAATTCGGTTTCGCAGCGTCACATCTCGAATCTTCAGTTCTTCAAACAAATGTGGCATTTCGTAATGGCCCCTTTTCCTTGCTTGACCGCCGCTCAACGTTTGGTAACAGCAGACTCACAAATCATTCTGCTCCGTGCCGTGACGACTTTTCTCCCGGCTCGCGCGCCGAAGCGACTCGGCCCCTACGGCTTGCGCGCGGCCATTCGTTCTTTCGCCATGGCGATTCGCTTCAGCGTGAACTGCAGGCGATCGCGGCTCCATTTCGTGCTCTTGACCACCTTTTCGATGTTGCCGAAGACCTCGGGGTCTTCCAGTTTCTGCCGCAGTTCGGCCAGGAACGGATAGACTTTCGCGAAGATAAAAAACATCTCGCCGCAAATTGCCGGCTGCAAGAAAAGCTCCTGATTCACCGCTCCGCTGAGCACAAATGACGCAGCCATGCCCCAATAGCCGCCAACCTGCCGCAGCCAGGCGTTCTCCTGCGTGCCCATGGCCGTGGCGACTTGGATGAAGTCGTCGGCGGTGTTCGGCCAGAAGACCGTGAGCCACCAGTTGCGCGCTTTGCGCAATTCGGGTTCGCGGCGCAGATCGTACAACTGCATCAGAACTTGGGCATCCGCTGGACTGGCTTTCTTTCGGGCCATGCGAGTCTCCTTTTTGTGAACGCTCCTTATATCATTTTGTTAGTGGTGCCGACGAAGCGAGCGCGGGCCCCATCAGGGAGCCGCCATAAGAAATGAAATGCCGCCAACGCGGTAAATGACCTTGCCGGGGCCAGCGGGAGTTGACGGAATCTTGCCGGCGCGGACTTCATTGAACGCATCGACAAGTTTGGGCAAAACGGACGGATTCGCAACCGGTTCGTTGTGCGCGCACAGCAGCATCCGCAAGTGCGGCGCGAGCGCGGCAAGGCGTTTGACCGAGCGCGCGTAGGCGTCAAGATCGGTTTCAGGCGCATACAGCCAAATCGCTCCCGGGTAGAAACTATCTCCGGTGAAAAGCAACCCATTTGCACGATCGAGCAGGCAAATGGAGTCGGGCGTGTGGCCTGGCGTGGAAATCACTTCGAGCGTCCGGCCGCCGAGATCGATTTTGTCGCCGTCGTGAATCCAGTGCGTGATGTGCCATGGACGCGTGGAATAAGTTTTGGTGTCGAATCCAGGCGGCAGCGAGCCACAGACGTTTCCCGGCGCGAGTTCCGCCTGCGCGGCAGCGACGGAGCCTCTGGCATTAGCGCGCGTGAAAGCGGTGTCCATGCTGTCAATGGAGCTGAACTGCCAATTGCCGCCGACGTGATCGTTATGTGTGTGCGAGTTCACGACCGTGATCGGCAAGGGCGTAAGCGATTCTGCGACTTTGCGAATGTCCGCGATGCCCATGCCGGTGTCGAACATCAGAGCGCGGTTGGCGCCGAGAATTAGATACGAGATGACTTCTTCGAACTGGCGCGGTTCGTAAATGGCAAATACGCCGGGCGCAACCTTGTAGACTTCGAACCACGGATCCGGCGACGGCACGCGCTGCAGATGCGCGAAAGCGGCGCGATACTCGCCGCACCACGCAGGCTGAGCTACAGAAGACCGCGCATGTACACAAAGCGGAGCAAAGACAAGCGCACAGAGGATCAGGAAAGCGCGCAGGCGGCGCAACATTCCGTCACCAGCCACGCGTTTGCAGCAAGTCTTTCTCCTCCATTTGCCGCACGTCGAGCCCCTTCATCGCTTCGCCCAATTCATCCGACGCCTCGAGCACCTTCTTCGCGTCCTGATAATTCGTTGTCGCATACACAATCGCTTTGGCCCGTTTCGCCGGGTCGGCGGACTTGAAAATCCCCGAGCCGACAAACACCGCCTCCGCGCCCAACTGCATCATCAGCGCTGCGTCTGCCGGTGTCGCGATTCCACCCGCTGAAAAGTTCGGCACGGGCAGCTTTCCGTGTTTCGCGACGTGCTGCACCAGATCGAGCGGCGCGCCCAGTTCCTTCGCTTCGTGCATCAACTGCTCCTCACCCATCGTCGTCAGCTTCTTCATCTGGCTGACGATCGTCCGCATGTGCCGCACCGCCTCCACAATGTTTCCCGAACCCGCTTCACCCTTCGTCCGAATCATCGCCGCGCCTTCGCCGATTCGCCGCAGCGCTTCGCCCAGGTTTCGCGCGCCGCAGACAAACGGCACTTTGAACGCGTGCTTCCACACATGATTCTCTTCGTCCGCCGGTGTCAACACTTCGCTCTCATCGATGTAATCGACTTCGAGCGCTTGCAGCACCTGTGCCTCGGCGAAATGCCCGATCCGCACTTTCGCCATCACCGGAATTGTCACCGTGTCCATGATTTCGCGGATGATTCGCGGCGACGCCATGCGCGCCACGCCGCCTTCCTTGCGGATATCCGCCGGCACGCGTTCCAGCGCCATCACCGCGCACGCCCCCGCGTCTTCCGCGATTTTTGCCTGCTCTGCAGTCGTCACATCCATGATGACGCCGCCCTTGAGCATCTCCGCCAGTCCGACCTTCACGCGCCACAGATTCTCTTGTCCTTTTTTCTCGTTTCCGTTTTCCATTGTCCTCTTCCTTCCCTCTCGTTTGGATGAAACTTGCCGCTGCTTCGAATCTCTGTTTCCGTTCCGCTTCCGCTCGGCCGGACTCCCCCTCACTTCGCCGGTTTCGTGTACAACGGCCGAATTCTCTCCGCGCATTTCTGCAAAAACTGCTGATCCTCCGCGCCAAAGGCATTAACTCGGTCGCTCTCCGCGTCGATCGTGCCCACCACATCTCCCGTATTCGACATCACCGGCACAATCATCTCCGATCGCGTGTTGCCGAACGCCACCAGATATCGCGCTTCCTTCGTCACGTCGCCGATATTCACCGGCGCGCGGTTTTTCACCACCGCCGCGGAAAGCCCTCGCGTGATCGGAAATCGGATGTGCGCCGGTGCTTCCGCTCCCGTCCAGCCAATCGCGCAAATTTCTGTCTCCGTCACTTCGTAAACTCCCACCCACCGGTAGCCTCGCGTCAGGCGAATCGTGTCCGCGATGCGCTTTGCGCGCGCCGCCATATCGCCTTCCGCCTTCGCTTCCGCTCCCACTTCATCGAATACCTTCTCATCACTTCCCATCGATGACCCCTTCCTGACCCTTTGATTTTCCTGCCAATCCTCTTACGCAATTCCCGGCATGCTGAACAGCGCCGCGATTTTCTTCGCGCATTCCTCGATGAATCGCACATCCTTCTCGCTGAACGCATTCTCTCTTTCGCTGTCAATATTAATCGTCCCAACGACCTCGCCGCCCTGCCCCAGCGCCGGCACAATCATCTCCGACCGCATTTTCGTGAACGCCACCAGATACCGCGGATCTTTGCTGACATTTCCAACCACCAGCGCCGCGCGCTCCTTCACCACCACTCCCGTCAATCCCTTCGTCACCGCAAATCGCAAGTGCGCCGGCTCCTCGCCTCCGGTCCATGCCAGCGCGATGATCTCCGTCTGCGTCACCGCGTAAATGCTCACGGAACCGTATCCGCACGACAGTCGAATCGTCTGAGCAATCTGTTTGGCAATTTCCGATGGCGTTCCTCCCGCGTTCATCGCCGCCCCGACTTCGTCCAGCACCGCTTGCTCATTGTTCACGCCGCGTGCCTCCGCTTCGATTTTGTCTCAACTCGCATCGCCAATCACCACAAACCTTCCTTTGCCTCGCGCCAGAACCCTGCCTGCCGTGTTCCGAATTTCTCCCCGATGCATCAGGTTCCTTCCCTCGCGCGACACTTCCTCGGCCTCCACCGTGATTTCCTCATCCACAGGCACTGGCCGCAAGTATTCGATGCTCAGCTCTGCCGTCACCGCGCGCACATTGTGAAACCGGTTCATCTTGCCCATCGCTTCATCCAACAGCAACGCAATAATTCCGCCGTGCAAAATTCGGTTGCTCCCCTGATACCGCTCGCCCAGCCGGAACCGCCCGACGATCCTCCGCCGTTCGTGGTCCTGCTCAAATGTCAGCTTCATCCCTTGCGCATTTGCCGCTCCGCATCCGAAGCACGGATTATCCGCCTTCGGCTCCAGCTTTTCCGTCGCCATGGATTCCTTTCTTGTTCATCTCACCGCGTTTCCTGCCGTATTTCTATCGCGCGTCTTATCCGCCCAAAGTTCTCACGTTTTCTTCGTTTTTCGAGCTTCGCTTTTGGATCTTCCGTCTTTGCAGTTCGCTAGCCACTTGCCACTAGAGGCCATCTCGCAGACGCTTCAGGGGGTCGGAACCTGCCTGCGCAGGCAGGCTTTAGCTCCGACATAAACCCGCCCTAAAAAATGAGGGCTTTAGCCCCTGGAGTGAACCCGTCGCTTGCTCCTGACGTCTATCAGATGGCTCGTATCTACCGTTTTTCTCATTCATATCTCAGCGCCTCCATCGGCTCAACCCTCATCGCTCTCCGCGCTGGTATCCAGCACGCCGCCAGCGCCACCATCACCAGCAAAACCGCCACGCCCGCAAACGTCGTCGGGTCCGTCGGCTTGATTTCAAACAGCAAACTTTGCAGGAATCTCGTCAGCGCCAGCGCTCCGCAAATTCCCGCCGCAATTCCAGCCCCCGCCAGCAGCATCCCTTCGCGAATCACCATGCGTAAGACATCTTCCGGCTGCGCGCCGAGCGCCATACGCACCCCAATCTCCCGCGTCCTTTGCGTCACTCCATACGAAATCACCCCGTAAATCCCCACCATCGCCAGAATCAACCCCAGCGCGCCGAACGAACCAAGCAACATAGTCTGAAATCGATGATCGGCCATTGAACCCGAAACAACTTGGTCCATAGTCAGCACATCCGTGATCGGCGCTTCCTTATCCATCGACCAAACCGCCCGCCGCAACGCGGGGATCATCACTGCCGGATTCTCAGAAGTGCGCGCAACAAAACTCGGCCGCATACCGTAACTGACTTGCGCGTAGGGCATGTATATCTCCCCACTCAAAGGGCTTTCCGCATCTTTGTCGTGTACGCTCGCGGCCACCCCCACAATCTGCATCCATACCGGATTGCCCTTCTTATCTTCGCTTCTGCTGATGCGTCGTCCCAGCGCGTTCCCATCCAGATATTTTTTGGCAAACGTCTCATCCACAATGGCAATGCGCTGCGAGCTAGCCGTATCCGCATCCGTGAAATCCCGTCCGCTTAACAGCGGTATGCCCAGCGTTTGAAAATAACCCGTCGAAACATCGCGCTCAGTAACCATCTCTCCGGAATTCAACGAAACGCCGTGTGCCCGTCCTTCGATCTTGAGATCGGTAATAAGTTCGTACGGCATCAGGGGCGTCGAAGTCGTCACTGTCGCGTCCTCCACCCCTGGAATTTCCCGTATCCGTTGCAAAACATCCACAACCGCCGCCTTGCATCCCTCAAGCTTCTTCTCATTCGCTGCGTCGCAGACTGACTTGCTGAAGTTCGCATTCATCGTGAGGATGTGATCCGTGCGGAAACCGAGCTTCACGCTCGTGAGTTTTTCGAAGCTCCGTGCCACCAGCGTCGCGCCAATCACCAGAATCACCGCCAGCGCAACCTCCACCATCACGAGCACGCTGCGCAATCGCCGCGATCTCCGCGCGGAAGTGCCCGCGAGAGACTCAAAGCCATCGCGAATCGCTGCGCCGGCCCGCCGGCTCGATGCCTGCATCGCTGGCGCAAGTCCAAACAAAATCCCCGTCAGCAGCGAGACCGCAATCGTGAACCACAAAATATTCGCGTTCAAATCGAAATGACCATGCTCCGGCAAATTCTTCGGCGTGACAACGCGCAGCACGTGAACTCCCCACACGGAAAACAAAAGTCCCAGCGCGCCGCCGGCCAGCGCCAGCAAAACGCTCTCCGTCATGAATTGCCGTACGATCCTCACGCGCGACGCGCCCAGAGCTTCGCGAATCGCCACTTCGCGGCTTCGCGCCCAGCCCCGCGACAGGAGCAACGCGCTCACATTCACGCACGCGATCAGCAGCACGAATCCCACCGCGCCAAGCAAGATCAACAGCGCCCTGTTGAGATCGCTGAAGTGTTTCTCCAACGGATACGCGCGAAGATACGTCCCGCTCCACTCTCCGCCAAGTTCCTTGTCCAACGTGGTCGCCAAAATTTGCGGCCTCACCGTCTTGAGCTGCGCGTTCACTGCCTGAAGGCTAATGCCCCTCTTCAATCGGACAATCGGGTACACATCGGCCTCAATGCCCTTCTGCCCCGGCACAGGAATCAGCGGAAGCCAAACGCCCTCGTCACTCTGCACCGTCGAAATCGGATAGTCGAATCCCTCCGGCATGACGCCAACAATCGTGTACGCTTTGTCGTCGAGCGTAATCGTCTGATTCAGAATCGCGTTGCTGCCGCCCCAGTGCGCCCGCCACAGCGCATAACTGATCACCGCGACGCGCTTCGCACCGGGCTGCGCATCCCCGGGCAAAATCAGTCGGCCCATAAGCGGCTTCACTCCCAGTAAGGGGAAAAATTCACTGTCCACTAGCGCCGCAGAGACACCTTCCGGAGCCGCTTCTCCCGTCATTGTGTATACGGCGCGGTCCCACAGCGCCATTTCCGCAATGGAAGGGATCTGCGGTCGCATCCTCGCCCAAATGTCAGCGGAAAAACCAGTCGAGCCTTCCAAGCCGCCCGGGAACTCCTTGACCGCATCAAGGTCGACCAGTTGCGACGGTTCCGCATACGGCAGGCGCTTGAGCAAAATCCCGTTCACCGCGCTGAAAATCGCCGTGTTCGCGCCAATTCCCAGCGCCAGCGTCACCACCGCCACCGCAGTAAATCCCGGCGCCTTCCCCAGCATCCTCAGTCCATACTTAATGTCCTGCCACATGGTTCTCACCCTTCGTTACAATGCTTTTGCCTATCGATTTGGCCGCGAAGCCATCTAGCATTTAGCCTAATCGCTCGTCTTGCCCGCCGTCCCGAGGGACGATCACACGCTCCTTGCGATATATCAGTTCTTCGGGCTTTTCCGTTTGTTTTTTTCTAGTCACTCGCCACTAGCCACTCGCCACTGTTTTTTCAGATCAACGCCACCCGCTGTCTCGTCTCCTCCGGCTTTTCGATTGTGTGTCGAGCGCCCCCTCGTTGCTTCTTCCGCATCTCCGATTCGATGACCTGCCCGAGCGTCACAAGCCCTCGCACAATATCCTGCTCGTCCAGCCCCGCAAATCCCAGTCGCAACGTATTCGGCTGCGGCTCTTGAAAATAAAAATACCGGCCCGGAACGAACAGCACGCCGCGTTCGCGCGCGTGCAGCAGCAATTCTCCGGCATCGAGCCCCGCCGGCAGCGTGATCCACACCGACATTCCGCCATCCACGCGCGACCATTCCACGCCTCCCGGCAGATGCCGCTCCATAGACTTCTCCAGCACCTCCAGCCGTCGCCGGTAAATCCGAATCATCCGTTTCAAGTGTTGTTCGAGCATCCCGCGCCGCACAAATTCTGCGAGCGTCGCCTGCGCCAGTTGATCCGTATGCAGATCGCTCGCCTGCTTCAGCAGCCGCAGCCTTTCAATCACGCGTTCCGGCCCCACGCACCATCCGACGCGCAGCCCCGGAAACGCCACTTTCGAAAAACTGTCGATTTGAATCACCAGTCCGTTTCTGTCCATCGCCTTCAGCGAAGCCACCGGGTTTCCCCGCAGTCGCAATCGCGCGTAAATGTGATCTTCCACGATTGGCACTTTGAATCGCGCCGCCAGCTCCAGCAATTTCTGCCGTTCCGCCGCGGGCAGTGTCGCGCCCGTCGGATTTTGAAAATCCGGCGTCACCAAAATCAGCTTCACGCGATTCTGTTCCAGCACCGCTTCGGCCACTTTCAGGTCCAGCCCCGAATACCGCTGCCTCGCTTGACTCGTTTCCACACCGGCCGGCAGGCAGCGCACTCGCGCGGACGTTAGAATGGAGAGCGCGCCCGGATACGCCGGGTTTTCCACCAGCACGCCGTCGCCAGGACGCAAGAAAGCCTTGGCGAGCAGGTCCAGCGATTGCTGGCATCCATCAGTAATTAAAAGCTGTGAGTCGCGCGCCGCGATGCCCTCGACGCGCAAAATGTCCAGCAGGACTTCCTTCAGCGGACCATAGCCGTCCGACGCGCCGAGCTGCAAGATCTTCTTGCCCTCGCGCTTCAGCACCGCATTCGCGCACGAACGCACATCATCGACCGGGAAAAGATCCTCCGTCGGCTTCGCGCTGATGAATCCGATCGCATCGCTCGGCACTTCTGGCAGGAGCCGCGTCAGGCCGTCGCCCGCGCGCTCGTCGGCAAAGAGCGCTTCCCACCGCAATGGCCCGCTCGCCTCGCGCGGCGGCGGCGAAAACTGTCGCTGTGTCGCCGGCTCGCGAATAAACGTCCCGCGCCCCACGTAGCCGACGATCAGCCCTTCCGATTCCAGCTCCGCGTACGCCGTCGCCACCGTCGTGCGGTGAATCCGCAGTTGAGTTGCGAGTTCCCGGCTCGCCGGGATGCGGTCGCCGGGCTCGAGTTCGCCGGAATGCACCAGCGCGCGCATCTGGTCGCGCAGTTGCGCGTACAGCGGAATTTCGCTTTCCGGCTGCAAATGCAGTGGTATGAATGGCCTGTTCATACAGGCCAATATAGACCCAAAAAATACCGTGAAAAGAGCCAAATTGTCTCTTTGGACTGGTCGTGGGAATTTCGGTAACTCCTTGCGGATTAGTCCGTTACGGCGCGGAGGCGAAATCGCTGGATTTTTCCGGTAGCCGTTTTTGGCAAATTTTCGACGAAATGGATTTCTTGCGGACACTTGAAAGAGACGATTTTTTTCCGCAGCCATTCGCGAATTTGTTTTTCCAAATCATCGCGATTTTCATTTTTGTTTTTCAAAACGACATATGCAACAGGATGCAACAATCCGTTTTCGTTCGCGCGCGCGACGACAGCGACTTCCGCGATCTGCGGATGACCGAGCAACGCGTTTTCGACTTCGCCCGGCGAAACCCACATGCCCGCGACTTTCATCATGTCGTCCGCGCGGCCACAGTAATGAAAAAATCCATCGGCGTCTTTCGTAAATTTATCTCCGGTGAGAACCCAGTCGCCGCGTTTCGTTTGCGAAGTCAGCTCCGACTTGTTCCAATAGCCGGCAAATGCGGCGCCACCGCGGACCCACAAATTTCCGATTTCATTCGCGGCGACTTCGTTCTCGTGTTCGTCTACGATTTTTGCATCGCAGCCGGGAACTTCCGTGCCGCAACTTCCTGCGCGCGCCCCGCCGGGCCGGCTCGCCAAAAACATGTGCAGCATTTCCGTAGAGCCGATGGCATCCAGAATTTCCACGCCGAATGTCTTCTTGAACTGCTCGAAAATTTCCGCGGGCAGAGCTTCTCCGGCGGACACGGCCATACGCAAGGACGAGCAATCCAGTTGCAATCCGCGCTCCGCTTCGCGCAGCAACGCAGCGAAGAAAGTCGGGACGGAAAACAGAACTGTGGGCCGGAACCTCACGAGAATTTCAGCGGTTCGCTCCGGCTTTGGCCGCGAAGGGTCGAGAATCGTGCCGGCACCGACGGAAAATGGAAAATACATTCCGTTGCCAAGGCCATAGGCGAAGAACAATTTCGAAACAGAGTAGGTGCGATCTTCGGAACGCAGGCCAAGAACACTTTGCGCGTAATTGCGGCTGGTATAAATCATGTCCGCGTGACGGTGGATCGCCGCCTTGGGAGTTCCGCCGCTGCCTGACGTGTACAGGAAGAATGCGGGATCGGAAGCCTCGGTTGGATGCGCGGCACATTCCGTGGACGCTCGTTCGCATTGTTCTTCCCAAGACACGGTTGTTCGCGCGGCGAAAATCTCCATCATCGAGCGCTCGCGATCTGCGGTTTCGGAAGCACATTCGCCGGCGACGGCGGCAAGCCGCAGAGCAGGAGGCCAGGGGCCGGAGAGACATTCGCTGTAGACCGATTTATGAACGATGGCGATGCGCGCGCCAGTGTCACTGAGGTAGTAGGCATAATCGGAGGCGCGGGCCATCGAATTCACAGGGACGGCAATGGCGCCGATTTTTGCGGCACCGAAAAATGCGGCGATGAAGTCGATGGAATCGGGCAGCACAATCAGAACGCGGTCGCCGGGCTGGCAGCCCCAGTCGCGAAGGACGTTTGCTGCACGATTGACGGCTTCCTCGACTTCGCGATAGGTGAACGGGCGCGGCTCGCCGAGGATGGCGACGCGTTCGGGATGGGCGCGCGCCGGACGCGAGACGAATTCGCCGGCGATGTTCAGTTGTGCGGGAATGTCGGTGTGCGCTGAAGCGTCCGCCATATTCGCGATTCTACTCCACGGGAGGGCGTTGCCCAAGCTGAGGCACCCGGTGCTTCTACATTGCACTTGAAAACACACTCGCGAGAACCAGATAGCATAAGGACGGCACACGGTGTTACGATTTGTATAAGTCGATGAAGAGGTAAGGCTCTCTTGATTTTCTCTCGTAGGGATAGAGTCGCGCTGCCTATTTCATGCGTGGCCGGGGCGGGTTTTGGATACTTGGCTGTCCAAGCCGGCTTCGGCGGAGTTGTAGTCGGTGGATTCTACAGCCTCTTCATCATTCCCTTGATCGTTTGCTTCGTGGCAGGGCAAAGAAAACTTCTGGCTTGGCAGGCTTGCATTCTCTCTTTTGTTTTCTCCTGCATTGCACAAACCTTCTCCGTACCGGGGTCCGGCATGGCAGATGCACTCGGAGAATTTCGCCTTCTGTGGATAAGTGCAGTGGTTCTCTCTTTCCCTGTTCCCGCTTACTACTATTTCCAGCGCGCAAAGAAACGCAAATCTTATCGCGTCGAAGTGTTCCTCAGCGGATTGCTGCTCCTTGTGCTCCTTAGCCGACTGCCGATAGACATATTTTTGATTTTTGCTCTCGGAGTCCTCTGGATCATCGCTTCGTTGGGGAAGATCATTTGGGATCGCCGACTTACTGCGAA
>JASHRL010000347.1 GCA_030037355.1 Candidatus Acidiferrales bacterium
ACGACGGTAGCGTTGACGCTGCTGCTGGCGATCCTTGCTGTTTCCGCGGTTTGGGGAATCACGGTTTCCGCAGTGATGTCTGTGGCGGCTGTTTTTGCATTCAATTTTTACTTCTTGCCGCCCATCGGCACGCTCACGATCGCAGATCCGCAGAACTGGGTAGCGCTTTTTGTTTTTCTGGCGACGGCGATTCTTGGAAGTCAGCTCGCGGCGAGAGCGCGGCTATTGGCGCAGGAAGCGAACCGCCGGACACGCGAAGTCGAGAGGCTGTATGATTTTAGTCAAAAATTGCTGAGCGCGGGGAATCCCATTGAATTACTGAACGTGATCCCGCGGCAGATTGTGGATTCCTTTGAAGTCGGCGCAGCGGCGATTCTTCTGGCGGAAAAGCAAAAGGTCTATCGCTCCGGCCTGGACATTCCGCAGTTGAGCGCGGAAAAACTGAAGGCGGTAATCGGGCGCGAAGAAATCCAGGTGGATGCTGCGAACAGCGCGAGCTTCGCGCCCATTCGGCTGGGCGTGCGAATTATCGGCAGTCTGGGAGTCTCGGGAAGGATTTTGTCGAGACAGTCGCTCGAAGCGCTAGGAACGCTGATTGCGATAGCGATTGAAAGAGCGCGAGCGATCGAGCAACTGGGCAAAACGGAAGCGGCACAGGAAGGCGAACGATTGAAATCCGCCCTTCTGGATTCGATTACCCATGATTTCCGCACGCCACTGACTTCCATCAAGGCCTCGGTGACAGGCTTATTGGGCAATTCGGGACTCGATGCAGCGCAGCAAAGGGAGCTGCTCACCGTAATCGACGAAGAGACGAACCGGCTGAACTTTCTGGTGGGAGAAGCGGCGGAGATGGCGCGGCTCGAGGCCGGCGAAGTGGATTTGGATTTGAAGCCACACGCGATTCAGGAAATCATTTCCGCCGGACTCGAGCAAACCAAGAGCTTGGTCGCGGGACGCGCTGTCAACGTGAAAGTCCCGGACGGACTGCCGCTTGTCCACGCGGACATCAATCGCGCAAAAGACGTGCTCGTGCAGTTGATCATGAATGCCGTGGCGTACTCGGCGCAAGGCGCGCCCATCACAATTACAGCGGAATCCAATGGGAACTTTGTTCAGACGAGCGTGGCCGACCAGGGGCCGGGAATCGAAGAATTGGAACTGGGACTGATATTCGACAAGTTTTACCGCGGCAGAGATCACCGCTATACGATTCAAGGGACAGGAATGGGGCTGCCTATCGCCAAGGCAATCGTCGAGGCGCACGGAGGGACAATCGGGGTAATCAGTCAATTGGGCAAAGGTTCCGTCTTCACGTTCAGCTTGCCAATCGATCGCAGTACATCGAATCGAACATGAGCCCGGCGACGATTTTGGTGGTGGATGACGAACCGCAGATTCGGCGCGTGATGCGCACGACGCTGGCGAGCAATGGCTACGTGATAGCCGAAGCTTGCAGCGGCGAAGAAGCTCTGGAAAAGATGCAGTCTGCGCGACCAGACCTCGTCTTGCTCGACGTGAATATGCCGGGTATCGGCGGGTTCGAAGCTTGCCGCGAGATCCGAAGACATTCGGAAGTGCCCATCATCATGCTCACGGTGAGGAGCGGCGAAAAAGACAAAGTGCTGGCACTCGACGCGGGAGCAGACGATTACGTTACGAAGCCGTTTGGAATCGAAGAGCTGCTGGCGCGGATTCGCGCGGCGCTGCGCAGAAAATCTGCGAGCGAGGCGCTCGCGCCTGTGAATTCAGGCGAGTTGCAGATTGATTTCGAGAGCCGGCGTGTGACGTTGAAGGGAAAGCCCGTACGGCTGACGCCAAAGGAATTCGAACTTCTGAGGCAGCTCGCCGCGCACGTTGGAAAGCCAATGTCGCATAGGCGATTGCTGCAATCGGTTTGGGGGCCCGATTACGGCGAAGAGACGGAGTATCTGCGCGTTTTCATCAATCAGCTTCGAAAAAAGATCGAACCTGATCCGCGAAATCCCCGTTACATTCGCACGGAACCATGGATCGGTTATCGCTTCGAGCTTGTTCCTGTCGGCGTGTCGAAATCGCGGCGCGAGAAAAAATAGAGAGGATTTCCTTCCGCCTCCGCCACTCCACTGAATGCGCGTAGCGGCAACGTACGATTCTCAGTGCATTGGGTAATGCGCATCAAGATCAAGATTCAGCTCGAGGACATTTACCCGAGGTTCGCCGAGGAACCCCAGTTCGCGGCCTTGGGTGTGTTTTTTGACTAGCGCACGGATTGCCACTTCGCTCAAGCCACGCTCGCGAGCGACACGAGGCACCTGAAATGCGGCTGATGCGGGAGAAATATCAGGGTCGAGACCGGAGGCGGACGCAGTCACGAGATCAATGGGAATGGGTGCGCTGGGATTTTCCGCACGTAATTTCGCGACGTCGGCGGAGACGCGGTCGATGAGAGCTTTATTCGTGGCCGCATAGTTCGATCCACCGGATTGCAACGGATCATATCCCGCAGGCCCGGCGGCAGAAGGCCGCGAAACAAAATAACCGCTGGAAGAAAATGGCTGGCCGAGGAGTTCGGAACCAACGATCTTGCCGTTGTTGTGAATCAAATCACCATTGGCCTGGCGCGGAAAAAGAATCTGGGCGATTCCGGTGACCACAAGCGGGTAAACAATACCCAGAAGAAGCGTGGTAACGAGAGTCATCCAAATTGCCGTGAGCAAATTCTTTTTCATGACCGCCTCATACGAGGTGAATCCAGCCCATCAATACGTCAATCAATTTGATCCCGATAAACGGGGCAATCACGCCGCCGAGGCCGTAAATCAGGAGATTTCTCCGTAAAAGCGCTGCCGCGCCGATGGGCCGATAACGAATGCCGCGCAGAGCGAGCGGGATCAGGGCGACGATGATGAGCGCATTGAAAATCACGGCAGAAAGTATTGCCGATTCCCTCGTGCGTAAGCCCATGATGTTGAGTACATTCAGCTGCGGAAACGCCGCCGCGAACATTGCGGGAATGATCGCAAAGTATTTCGCGACGTCGTTGGCCACAGAGAACGTCGTGAGCGCGCCACGCGTGATGAGCAATTGCTTGCCGATTTCGACGACTTCAATAAGCTTAGTAGGGTTGGAATCGAGGTCGACCATGTTCCCGGCTTCTTTCGCCGCCTGCGTGCCGGCGTTCATGGCCAGGCCAACGTCAGCTTGCGCGAGGGCAGGAGCGTCGTTGGTGCCATCGCCGGCCATAGCGACGAGCTTGCCTTTGGCCTGTTCGCGGCGGATCAAGGCGAGTTTGTCTTCGGGCTTGGCTTCCGCGAGAAAATCATCGACGCCCGCTTCCTGTGCGATGGCCGCAGCGGTGAGCGGATTGTCGCCAGTAATCATCACGGTGCGAATTCCCATGGCGCGCAACTGATCAAAGCGCTCACGCGTGCCGCCCTTGATGATGTCCTTCAGATGGACGACACCCAAAATGTGGCGATTTTCCGCGACGAGGAGCGGAGTGCCGCCAGAACTGGCAATCTTGCGAACCGCCTCCTTCACTTCCGCGCAAAGAGGATCACGACCGTTGTGGCAAGCATACTTTTCGATTGCATCGGGCGCACCTTTGCGAATTTCGCGACCGTCGAGATCGACACCCGACATGCGCGTGTGCGCCGAAAATGGAATAAAAGTAGCGTTGTGCGACGATAGATCGCGGCCACGCAGACCGTATTGTTCCTTGGCAAGGACAACGATCGAACGGCCCTCCGGAGTTTCGTCGGCCAGAGAAGCGAGCTGCGCGGCGTCGGCTAGCTCGGCGAGATTCACGTCAGGGGCGGCCACGAAATCGGTGGCGCGCCGGTTGCCGAGGGTAATCGTGCCGGTTTTATCGAGGAGCAGCGTGTCCACGTCGCCAGCAGCTTCCACGGCGCGGCCGGACATCGCGAGAACGTTGCGCTGAATGACGCGATCCATACCGGCGATGCCTATGGCGGAAAGCAAACCACCGATCGTCGTAGGAATGAGGCACACGAGCAAAGCGACCAAAACAAAAAGCGATTGCGGAGAGTTTGAATAGATAGCGATAGGCTGCAACGTGACACAGACGAGCAAGAAGATAATCGTTAGTCCAGCCAGGAGAATGTTCAAAGCAATTTCATTGGGTGTCTTTTGACGAGCCGCGCCTTCCACCAACTTGATCATACGATCGAGAAATGTCTCGCCGGGATTCGATGTGATACGGACTTTGATCTCGTCGGAGAGCACCCGCGTGCCGCCGGTGACAGCGGAGCGGTCACCACCGGATTCGCGAATGACCGGTGCAGACTCGCCCGTAATCGCTGATTCGTCCACGGAGGCGACGCCTTCAATGACCTCGCCATCGCCGGGGATGAATTCGCCAGCGGCGACCATCACAATGTCATTGGCGCGCAATTTCGAGCCCGGTATTTCCTCGATTGTGTCATCGTCCTTCAGACGGCGCGCAATCGATTCGAAGCGCGCCTTGCGCAGAGTGTCCGCCTGCGCTTTGCCGCGACCCTCTGCCATCGCCTCGGCAAAGTTCGCAAAAAGCACCGTGAACCAAAGCCAAAGCGTAATCTGGATGCTGAAACCGGTTCCGGGTACGTGCTGGGCAACGTCGTAGATGAAATCAACGGTCGTAGCTACCGAACCAACTTCAACGACAAACATCACGGGATTCTTCATCAGGGTGCGCGGGCTCAGTTTGCGAAATGCGTCGAGCATGGCGGGACCGACAATGTCCCAAGTCCATAGGGGCTTGACGCGGGCATGGGTTACGTTGGTCATGGCCGTCTCAAAACACCTTTCCGGCATTCATCAGCAAGTGTTCAAGGATCGGCCCGAGGCTCAGCGCCGGGAAGAACGTCAAGGCGCTGACAATCACGACGACGCCAACCAGCAGGGAGGCAAACAAAGGAGTCGTGACAGGAAAAGTGCCTGCAGATTCTGGGACAATTTTCTTGCGCGCCAGGTTTCCCGCCAAGGCCAAGATCGGAATCACCGGAAGAAAACGACCAAGCAATGTATTGAAGCCAGTGCTGATGTTGTACCAAAGCGAGTTCCAGTTTCCGCCACTGAAAGCCGATCCATTGTTGGCAGCAGTGGAAACGTAGGCGTAGAGAATCTGCGAAAGACCGTGCGGACCGGGATTCGTGATGGCGGCTTTGCCAAAGGTTGTGATCACGGAAATCGCCGTGAAAATGAGAGTTAAGAAAGAAAAGATGAGCACGGAGAGCATGGCCATCTTGACGTCATAGGCTTCAATCTTCTTGCCGAGGTACTCCGGTGTGCGGCCAACCATGAGCCCGGCGATAAAAACCGCGAGCACAACAAAAACAAGCATTCCGTAGAGGCCTGCGCCGACGCCGCCGAAGACGACTTCGCCAAACATCATATTGACGAGCGGGATCAAACCACCCAGCGGTGTGAAGGAATCGTGCTGAGCATTGATGGCGCCGCAGCTTGCATCTGTGGTGACCGTCGCAAAGAGAGCAGAGTCGGCGATGCCATAGCGAACCTCTTTACCTTCCATATTCCCGCCGGACTGGGATGCGCTGGCTGTTTGACTGACTCCATGCAGCAACGGATTACCCCGTGCCTCAGCACGGTAGGCAAAGAAGACGCAAACAACAAAGAGAAACGCCATTGCACCCCACACAGCCCATCCATGGCGCTGCGAACCGGTCATTCGGCCGAGTGTGTAAGTCAATCCCGACGCAATCGCAAAAATCAAAATGATTTGAACAAAATCCGTGAGCGGTGTGGGGTTTTCAAACGGATGAGCACTGTTGGCATTGAAAAAACCGCCACCGTTCGTTCCGTACATCTTGATGGCTTCCTGCGAGGCAACTGGGCCGCCGGGGATAACCTGTGTGCTGATTAGCTGTGAGGCCGTTTTTCCATCTGCCCCCGTGACGTTTATGGTTTGTGGGTCAACGAGGTGCGATGTCACATACGGCTTGAAATTTTGGATCGTTCCTTGCGAAACGAAGAAAAGCGCCACGACCAAACAAACGGGCAGCAACACCCAAAGACACGAGCGCGTGAAATCGACCCAAAAGTTGCCAATGGTCTCTTTCTCTCGGCGCGCGATGCCGCGAACGAAAGCGATGGCGATGGCAATCCCCGTCGCCGCGGATACAAAGTTGTGATAGGCGAGGCCAGCCATCTGCGAGAAATAGCTCATCGTGGTTTCGCCGGAGTAGGCCTGCCAGTTTGTGTTGGTGGTGAAGGATGCAGCGGTGTTAAAGGCCAGATCTGGCGGCAAAGCGCCAAACTTCTGTGGATTCAGTGGAAGCCATTGCTGAGTCCGCAAAATCAAGTAGAGCAGAATCATGGAAACGACGCTGAAGAGCAACATCGCAATCGTATATTCCGTCCAGTGCATTTCATGGGTCTCGTCGACGCCGGTCAGGTGGTAAATCAAGCGCTCAATGGGCCGCGCCACTGGATCCAGGAATGTCTTTTCTCCAGTGAAGACGCGGGCCATGTAAACGCCAAACGGCTTTGTTATTGCGAGAATGATGAGAAGAAAAAGAGTGATTTGGAACCAGCCGTTTGCCGTCATGGTCAGAATTTCTCCGGCTTCAGTATGGCAGCTACAAGGTAGGCCATCATAAAGGCGCTCAGAATGATTAGAACAATGTCCCCAAGCATCGAGAACCGCTCCCTATTTCAACCGTTCGCAACCATAGGCATAAAGAATGCTGACGACAAAAAAAATCATCGTCGCCACAATATAAATCGCGTCTTTCATCGTCCAACCCCCGCACGCAGCGAATGGTGCGCTTCCAACTTCAAAATCGCCACCCAACCCCTGTAGCCGAACTCTTCTCCTCAAGCACGCTCAGAACTTCACCAGTATATCCATATCGATAAACGACTGGTCCTTGCGAAGATCTGGGAACCATACGCTGCCGATTCCTCCGCCGCAGGTAGTCTCCGCAGCAGCCAGGGTCGTTTGCCCGGAAGATGCTCCGGTGATGCAAGCATAATCTTCCGGAGAGCCATTATTTCCGCCCGGAGGCGTGATGCCGCCGCGGCCTGTCCAGTAAGGCACATTCGCATGGCGATAATCATATTCCCAGCGGAAGGTGATGTATTGCTTGGGCATGTAGTCAAACGTGAATGACGAATCCCACGCCTTGAACGGATCGCCGGGATTCTCCGTAAAATATGGGGAGTTCGTCGCAGCGGTGATGGCGCTCTCGCCGTTGATGGGCGGTAACAGAACAAGATATCGCCCCGGATTGTTGATTTGTCCACCACCGATCGTCACGCCATACAAATCCTTGTGAAACCAGAAACGATTGTAGGCCATGTATCCTATGAAACTCTGCTTTGGACCGCCTTTCGTATCACCATGGCAACTCACGCCGGCGCCATACTCGCAGCCCATATCTCCAGTGAGCGAAAAGGCCATTTTGTCGAGCGGCTGGCCGGGCTGGTCAAAGTACTTAACCTCGACGCTGTCGTCCGTGTGAATGCGCCTGCGGCCAGGGACGAACAAATCATCCTCGCCGACACCATAATTGTTGGAGATAACGTTGATCCAGCCAGCCGGAGTCCATTTGATTTGGCCACCAACGCCCGGTGTGTGGTTCGATGAGCCGTATGCCTGCCATCCATTGATAAACCACGGCTCGATTTTCAAATGGGCTGTCGGGAAAATCTGGACGCGAACGCCATTGAAAAACCATGGAGTATTTGATGAAACATACGAAGGTTGATAGGCCCAATTGTCAAAATTGTAGTAGCTGAAAAGCCCGATATAAGACATGAAGATGCCCGCGTCCAGATTGATGCCGTGCAATACATCCCAGTGGTAACCGCCGTAGGCTTCTGAGATGTAGCGATAAGCGTCCGCGAGGTCCCACTGACCATTTCCCGGACTTGCATCATTTCGCGGAGTGGTAACGGAATACATGCCGAACTGCGTCATCAGGCGGGCGCGCACGTTGTCGTAATGGAAATCACCGCCGACGCCTAGCTGTTCCAGTTGGACCTCCTGCGATCGAAAGATCTCGCTCGACCCTCCCATCGAATGGTCCGTCGGATGATTGAAGTCGTAGGTATAGGTGGTGTCCGCGCGAATCTCGGGCGTGAAGAATTTCGAATCGAAAGCGGGCGTTTCGGTACGCGGATTGCCGTTCAGCCAAGTCCAATCGTGGTCTGAGAATGGCGCGATCTTTGGTGCATTTTGATCTGGCTTGGAATCCGAGCGCGCCATCGCGCCTTGCTGCGTTGGCGACGTTACAGACGAGGATTCGTTTGGCCCGGAGGATGTCGACGCCGGGTTCACAACGGATGACGAAGCGCTAGCTGTTGTCGTGGTATGGGCCGAGTTGGAAGTTCCAGCGGACGGGTCGTTTGTCTGTGTGGAAGATTGAGCTGAAGAGGCGCTCGACGAAGGGGACTGATTCGCGGAAGAGCTCTGCGCTGCAGGAGATTTCTCTTGCCCTTGCACCTCTTTTTTCTTCAACTCGGCCTCGAGCTCGGCGATACGCTTTTTCATGGCATCAAGTTCCTGCAGAATGGCGGCCTGCTGATCGCCACCAAGCGAGTTTGATTCCTGGCTCGACGAAGCGCTCGAGCTTTGCGCGAGACAAGGTGCGCCAATTAATGTCAAGAAAACCGTACAAGACAGAAACCGTACCGTAGATGCCGCAATGAACTTCCTCATGGCTTTCCTCCCCGTCGTCTATGCGCCCGTGCGCTGCGCCTGTGCGTTTTGAAATTCTGTCCGGAGTTGTGCATTGTGCTTTCGACGTCTGACAATAA
>JASHRL010000348.1 GCA_030037355.1 Candidatus Acidiferrales bacterium
CAGCAGCAGCGGCACCGCGACGAAGGTCAGCGGGTCGGTCACATGTACGCCATAGAGCATCGAAGCTACAAAACGCGTGACGCCAATCGCCGCGCCGATGCCGATGGCCGCACCGATGAGTACGAGAAAAATTCCTTGGCCGACGACGAGTCGCAGCAAATCGCTGCGTTGAGCGCCAAGTGCCAGGCGAATGCCAAGTTCGCGCGTGCGGCGAACAATTTCGTAGCAAAGGAGCCCATAAAGTCCAATACAAGCGAGGAGCAGCGACAGAGCACCAAACAGGAACGAAAGGCCCGCGACCAGTCGCTCCTGATAGAGCAGTTGAGCAATCTGCTCGGTCTGCGTTTTGAAATCAGAAACCAAAAGGCTGCTGTTCAGGTGGTTTACGGCATCCCGAACGGAAGGAATCAATGCCGTGGGATTCGCCTTTGTGCGCAGTTCGAATTCGGCTCCGCTGTTTTTTTCCATCGTGTAAATCGTTGGCGCAATTGCCTCCCGCAAGCTGTCGTATTTTGCATCGCTGACGACGCCGACGACTTGCCACTGCGCTGTTTTGGAATCGCCCTCGCTGATGCTGCGTCCAAGCGGATTCTCGTTGCCAAAAAGTCTTTTAGCAAAGGATTGGTTGATGATGGCGGGCTTCGGCTTGGCGGACGATTGGAAGTCGGCGGCGGTGAAGGTCCTGCCAGACAGGGGAGGGATGCGCATGGTTTCGAAGAAATCTGGTCCGACCGGAAGCTCATCGCTTGAAAAGGAGGATGACAAGGGAGCGTCAGGAAACTTGAAGTCACTTGTCATGGAGCCCCCACTCAGGAGCGGGACCATTGAATAGCTTACCGAAGTTACGCTGGGAAGCGTTGCGAAACGCGTCTGGAGGTCACGTTCCAATTGATAGACCCGCGCATCATCGCCGAACATCCTGTATCCAGCCATGGTCATGTCCACCGAGAAGAGAAGCAGATGGTCCGTCTCGAAACCTACGTTCATCTGCTCAAGGTTGATGAGCGTGCGCACCAGCAAGCCTGCTCCGACAAGCACCACAATGGAGAGCGCAACCTGCGCGACAACGAGCACGCTGCCAAAGCCAAGCCGGCGGCCGGCAAAGAGCGTCAGCGGCCTGTTGGCCACGCCCTTCAGGGTAGGTGCGAGGTCGACTCGCGTGCTTTGCAGCGCTGGCGCGAGACCGAAAAGAACAGACGTGAGCGCGGCAACGCCAATTGTGAAGGCAAGGACCAATCTGTCGGGACGAACGTCGAGATCGATTAGCGAATACCAATTCGCGGAGAGAAATGCAGCGAGCGCGCTGGCGCTCCAGTATGCAAGGAGAATACCCAATGCTGCGCCAAGTAGGGAAGTGAGCAGGCTTTCCGTGAGCAACTGGCGCATGAGTCTGACGCGAGTCGCGCCGAGTGTGAAGCGCATGGCAAACTCTTGACGCCGCGAGGATACGCGGGCGAGGGACAAGCCGGCGACGTTGGTGCAGGCAATGAGCAAGATGATTCCCACGGACGCCATCAGGAAAAAGAGCGGTTGTGAAAATTCGCGGCGCAGCGACGTGAGTCCGTGGGCGGCGCTGGTCAATTCGATTCGAGGCAAGTCGTTTGACTTGAACATAGCGCTCGAGCCGCTGGTGGTGCTGGACGCAAAGATAACGCTGAGAGCAGACTGCGCCTGTGACAGGGAGACGCCGGGCCTAAGGCGGGCCATCATCTCGAGCCACAAGGAGTTTGCGGCGGTGCGCTTCGGAAAATACGGTACGACGCTGGGCTGAGAGGACAACGGTATCCATAGGTCGTCGGGCAAACCCGGATTGAGGCCGGAAAATCCAGGCGCAGCGACTCCCACGACAATAAAGGGCGTCTTCTCCAAGAGGATCGATTTGCCGACGATAGACGGATCACCGCCAAAGCGGCTTTTCCAAAAAGCATAGCTCAGCATGACGACGGGCTTAGCGCTGAGGCTGTCGTCCGCGGGTTCAATGGTTCGTCCGAGGATTGCGCGAGTTCCCAGAGTGGCGAAGAAATTTCCGGATACGAGGAAGCCGTTAGCTATGCTGACCGAGCCATTTGTGGTGAGGTGCTCCTGTGGTGCGGCGATGAATGCGCAAATGGTTGAGAAAATGTCTTGCCACGAGCGGAACTGCTCGAACATGGGGTACGAAAACGTGCAGCCATGCGGTGGCGCGGCAGGATCGTCAGAGACACCAGGGCAGCTCGACCAGTTATAGCTGGAGCGCGTGGTGGGTTGATTCACGGCGGTCCAGTGGGGAACGAGGATCTGTTGCGGATTGCGAACAGGCAGAGAGCGGAGCATCACTGCGTCGATGAGGCTGAAAATCGCCGTATTCGCGCCAATGCCCAGCGCCAGCGTCAGCACCGCCACAGCCGTAAACCCCGGCGATTTCCGCAGCACTCGTACGCCATAGCGCAAATCCTGCAGCAGAGATTCGAACAGGGAAATCCCTCGAGTTTCCCGGCATTCTTCCTTTGTTTTTTCCATGCCGCCGAATTCTATCCGCGCTTGGCGCAATGCGTCCTCGCGCGAGCCTCCGCTGCGCATCAAATCCTCGGCGCGCGCTTCGATGTGAAAACGCAGTTCCGTGTCCATGTCGCCCTCGGTGCGCGAGCGATGCAGGATGGCCCGCAGCCAAAACCGAATTCGCGTCAACATCTTCATACTTCTTCCGGCGACGTATGCAGAATCCCTGCAATCACATCGGCCATGCGGTTCCACTTTTCCGCTTCGCTCTGCAATTGCCTTTTGCCTGCGGCCGTCAGGCGGTAATACTTCGCCTTGCGTTTGTTTTCCGACTCGCCCCATTCGCTCGCAATCCAGCCCTGCTGTTCCAGGCGATAAAGTGCCGGGTAAAGCGATCCCTGCAGAATTTCCAGACGGTTCTGCGAGATCTGCTGAATACGCAGCAGAATGCCATAGCCGTGCAGCGGCCCCAGCGAGACCGCTTTCAAAATCAGCAGATCCAGC
>JASHRL010000037.1 GCA_030037355.1 Candidatus Acidiferrales bacterium
TCCACGTCGCGCTCGAGCACAAAATCACGGCTGGCAACCGACGCGCGGGAATCCTCGGGCAGAGGACTCGCGACGCGCTTCGAAGCGCGAAAATGATCGCGGAGGAGATTGGTGGCGATGCGGAAAAGATAGTGACGGCGATGGTCCTCTCCGGCGGCAGCGAGCGGCGCGCGCAAGAAGCGCATGTAGGATTCCTGCAGCAAATCATCGGCGAGGCTGGCGTCTCCGGAAACGCGGCGCAAGTAACCGCGGAGCGGCGGCGCGGTCTTTTCGTAAAAAGCGCGAAACTCCGCTTCGTTCATGCAAAGAGCAGCGGCCGGAGCAGCGTCGTCTTGCACAGAATCGCCAGAGGCGAAGGAAAGCTTCGCGCAGTCCAGCGATTCAGCGTGAGTACTCACAGGGGCAGTCCTCCGCACACGACATCCTAACGCCGGGAACCGAGTTCGCGATCAAAGAGGCCCCACTTCTTCGAGAGACTATAAGAAACGGCGGCGGAAGCCAAGAATCCAATGCCGAGCGCCATGAGCATGAAGCTGATGCCCAAGGCGGCATGAGCGTTGTGGGCCTGCTCGATGGCGTTAAAGGCGACCTGCGGCATGGTGAAGCGCACAAGGAGCATGGCGATGCCCAAAAGGAACAGAATCAGGCCCGCCTGGATGGCTCCGAGAACACGGCCGAAAGGCCTGGTTTGCTCGATGGTGGCGGACTCGAGAAATTTTGAGCCTGCTTCGCTGTTCAAATAGGCGACCATTTCCTGACTGGTTCCGAATTTCTCGAAGAGCTTGGATTGCATTTCTTTTTGAACTTCGGCGACCTTTAGGCGGCGCCGGTTGTTGGAAATGACTGCAACGATCCAGACCGCGCCAATCGTGAAGGCAACCATCACTAAGACTGGGGCCAAATCGGATGAGTTCATGTTACCTCCCCAAAGCCGCGCTGAGCGGCACAGGCTGATTTGAGGAACGCAATGCTGTTCGTTTCTCTGTTCCTCTGTGTATCAATACGGAGAAGGACGGGACAATGTTAACAGGATGTTTTTTCATTGCGCTGCAATTCCAAACGCTGCAATCCCAACGAGGATCGGAGCCGTTCGTCGGAGCGCTTCACCGGTTGAAAGCTGGCTTCACAGGGCAAGCAGCGGGAATCGCGGCGACGGAGCGGGCGATCGCGGGAATTTGTGCATATCCAACGAAACGCGATGCGATATGGCGCGCGTCTATGAGACTGGCGCGCGAACGAAAGTCAAAGGCGTCTAGTCCGCCAAAAGCGTAAACTCTGCGGAGCGAGGTGACAAACGTGAAACACGGCAGATGGCGTGCAATTTTGTTCTCTTTCGTGATGATGGCATTTGGCACGGCGTTGATGGCGGGACCTGCGTGCGCGCAAGATCCAGCGGAGCCGCCGAATGGCGCGCCAACGGTGAACGCGTTGCCGCGGCCAGCGGGAAGGCTGGACCGTGCGTCGATTGATGAGAATCTGATGCGCGCGATTGTGGATGAACAAGTGGCGTGCGGGACGCGGGATACGTTCTCATCGTGGACGGACCCGAAGCGCGGCATCGGATGCGGACGCGACCGCGCGCTGGCACGATTCCAAGAAGTCGCGAAAGAATCGGGCGGGCGAATGCAGGTCGTTGTAGATAAATTCGACATGACGTTGCGCACGGGCGAAAAAGCACACCTGGAGAACGTGTATGCGATTCTGCCGGGAAGCGATCCTTCGCTGGCAAAGACCGTGTTTATCACGAGCGGCGATTTCGATTCGCGGCCTTCGGAGACCAACGATCCGAACGCGGATGCGCCGGGCGCGGACGACGATTCGTCAGGCGTGGCCGTGGCAATCGAGTCTGCGCGGCTGCTGGCTAAAGGGACGTATCGCGCGACGCTGATTTTCGCGGCGTTAGCGGGCGAAGAACAGGGACTGCTCGGCGCGCAGGGAATGCTCAAGTATCTGCAGAACAACGGTTACACGGTCGGCGGATACTTCGACAACGACATCGTGGGCGCAGATCCCGCGCCGGGCGGGCCGCACCGGCTGCGAATGTTTTCGGGCGGCGGGCCGGATGGCGTGGATTCGCCATCGCGAGAGCTGGCGCGCGCGACGGAGGAGATCGATGGACGCGACAACATCCGGCTGATTTTCCGCGAGGATCGCCTGGGACGCGGAGGCGATCACATGCCGTTCGTGGCGGCAGGGCTGCCGGCGACGCGGTTCACGGAGCCGCAGGAGAATTACGATCACCAACATCAGACTCCACGGATAGAGAACGGAGTCGAATACGGCGACCTGACGAAGTATCTCGACTACAAATTCATGGGCAATGTTGCGTGGGACAACGCCGAGCCGCTGCGCGAGCTGGCGCTGGCACCGGCGCCGCCTACGGAAGTGACTGCCACGCACGTGCCGAGGACGGCGATGGGATATGCGTTGCTGAGATGGTCAGCGGCGGACGATCCCGAGCGCGCCGGTTTTGAGATTTTGTGGCGCGATACGCTGGACCCGCGATGGTCCGTGTACGAATTTGTGCCGTCGGGAAATGAATTGACGCTGGACGGCGTATCTCCGGACAATCACTTTTTTGCGATTCGCACGGTGGGGAAAAATGGAGCGCGGTCGCTGGCTGTGCCGGCGGTCATGCCTGCGCGGCGATTTATGCCGCCGCCAACGGGAGCGCCCAAGACAAATTAGCGCCGACAGAACAAATCAATTTTGAGGCTGGAGCTCGAGCGTCTCGCGAACCTTGATGGCGAGCGAATTGAGCGTGAAAGGCTTCTGCAGAAGAACGGAGCCGCGACCGAGAATGCCGTGGTGGATGATGGCTTCGTCGGTGTAGCCGGACATATAGAGGACCCTGATTTCAGGGCGCAGCTTCTGCATTTCTTCGGCGAGCTGGCGGCCGCTCATGCCGCCCATGACGACGTCGGTGAAGAGCAGATCGATCGGGCCGGCGTGATTTCTGGCGAGTTCGAGAGCCTGCGCGGCGTTATCGGCCTGCAGGACGCGATAGCCAATCTGCTCAAGGTATTCGCGGGCGAGTTCGCGGACGCCTTTTTCGTCTTCCACGAGCAAAATCGTTTCGGAGCCGCGCGCGGGCGATTGGCCTTCGGCTCTTTGCTGTAGTTCGGGCTCGACTTCGCGGACGCGAGGCAAATAGACCTTGAAGCTCGTGCCTTTCCCCACTTCGCTATAGACCCAAACGTAGCCGCCGCTCTGCTTGACGATTCCGTAGACAGTCGCAAGGCCGAGGCCGGTTCCCTTCCCTTTTTCCTTTGTGGTGAAAAAAGGCTCGAAGATGTGCGCTTGCGTTTCGGAATCCATGCCGCAGCCCGTGTCGCTGACGGCGAGCAGAACGTATTCGCCGGGTTCGACAACGGCATGGCGCGAATAGGAGTTGTCGAGCTCGACGTTGGAGGTTTCGATGGTTAGCTTGCCGCCGTCGGGCATGGCGTCACGCGAATTCACCGCGAGATTCAGGATGACCTGCTCGATCTGGCTGCGGTCGGCCTTGACGTGCCAGAGGTCCTGCGGATTGGTAGTGACAAGCTCGATATCTTCGCCGATCAAGCGCCGCAGCATCTTTTCCATGTCAGAGACGACGGACTGAATGTTGAGCACTTGCGGAGCGAGCATTTGTTTGCGGCTGAAAGCCAGTAACTGGCGGGTGAGAGAAGCAGCGCGCTGGGAAGCATCGTGGATCTGATCGGCGTTGCGGCGCAGCGGATGCTGCGCGCCAAGCTTATCGAGCAAGAGCTCGGTGTAGCCCTGAATGACCATGAGGAGATTATTGAAATCGTGAGCGATGCCACCGGCGAGACGGCCGACAGCCTCCATCTTTTGCGCCTGACGAAGCTGCGCTTCGAGCTGTTTGCGGTCGGTGATATCCAGCGCCATGCTGATGACGCCGAAGATTTCTCCTTGCTCGTCGCGCAAAGGCTCTGCGTGACAGGCGTAGGAGCCGCCGCCCCATTCGACGTGGAACGTGACGGACTCACCATTGAGCGCACGACGATGAGCCGCGATGGGAAGGAAAGTACGATCGTCCGTGCGGAAATACTCGTAGAGACTCTTGCCGACAACTTCCTGGGGCTTTAGGCCGAGGCGCGCGAGGCCAGCTCCGACGGAAGACGTGAAACGAAGGTCGCGGTCGGTGGTCCAAAGAACTGCAGGAAGCTGTGCAATTAACACGCGGAGGCGAGCTTCGCTCTCGCGAAAAGCAGTTTCCGTTCGCTTGCGTTCGATCGCTAGGGCAATCTGGCCGCCGACGGAAGTGAGAAATTCGAGATCGCGGTGCGTATAGGCGCTGCTATCTTCATAGTGTTGCACGACGAGGACGCCTATGGTCGCGGAGGGGGTGCGCAGGGGGACCCCGAGCCAGGAAGGCGATGGGGTGCCGACCAATTCCACTTCACCCTTGACGACGAGTTCGTCGAAAACATGCTGAGGAATCAACATCGCCTCGCCCTTGCGAAAGACATAGGTGGTGCAGCTACGCCCGATTTTCTGCGGGGGCGGAGCAGTATCGAATTGGTCGGCAAAAAATGGAAACTCGAAGCGGCCGGTCGCCGGGTCGTGCAGAGCAACGAAACAATTCTCAGCGTAGAGAACGCGTTTCAGCGCCTGGTGAATGCGATGAAGAAGCTCATCGAGATTATCCGTGACATTGGCGGCATGAATAATCTCGAAGGAGACCTGGCGCTCGGCTTCGGCGCGCTTGCGGGCGGTGACATCTTCTATCGTTCCCTCGTAATAGCAGACGCGGCCGATCACATTACGCACGGCGCGTGAATTTTCGGCGATCCAGATCTTCTTGCCGTCCTTGCGGCGCACTTGAGCCTCAGCGCTAGCGACGACATCGAAATCCTCCATGTGGCGCTTGAAATCTTCGCGGCGAGACGTGTCGCAATAGAGCTGGCTGGCAATGTCTGTGACGGCCTCGACCATTTCTTCGGCCGATGCGTATCCAAAAATACGCGCCATGGCAGGATTCACGCTGATAAAGCGGCCATCCGGCGTCGACTGATAGATTCCTTCGACGGCATTCTCGAAGATGCTGCGGAATCTTTCCTCCGCTTGCTTCTGGGCTCTTTCGGCACGCTGGCGAGCTGTGATGTCGCGGAAGGTGACGACGGCACCGACGATCCTGTCTCCTTCGCGAATCGGCGTGCTGATATATTCGACGGGGAAACTTGAACCATCCTTGCGCCAGAAGATGTCACTGCTGCCGTGGCGCGTAACGCCGTCATTTAAAACCGCGAGAATATAGCAGTCTTCTTGACGATTTGGCGTGCCATCGGGCTTGGTGTGGTGCCAAAGCTTGTGGCCATTTCGCCCGATGACTTCTTCCGTTTCATATCCCAGCATGCGCGCGGCGGCTCGATTGACGAAGGTCGGCGAGCCCTGGGAATCGAGGCCAAAGATTCCATCGCCGGCGGAATCCAAAATCATGTTCGTCTGGCGGCTGAGCCTGAGGAGCGCAGCCTCCGCTTCGCGACGATCTGTGACGTCAAGCATGAAACCGTGGAGACGCTCGGTCCCGTCGACTTCGCGAACGATCATGGCGCGGTCGCGAAACCAGAGCAGCCGCCCGTCGCGTGCAAACATGCGGTATTCGATATCCATGACTTCGCGGTTGGCGCGGCTGTGTTCTTCGACCTCCAAAACATGCGCGCGATCATCGGGATGGACGAGGCTCAGCCAGAGTCCCCTTGCCGCGAGCCATTCGGCCTGCGAATAACCAAGAAACGTGGAAATTTGCGGACTGACGTAGCTCCACTCGCCGTTCGGGCCGAGATCGGCGACGTAGGTGATCGCGGGAAGCTGTTCGACGATCTGGCGATAATGGACGCGGTCCGGAGTCAAATTGGCGTCGGCAGCCTTGCGCACCTCTGTTCCATTTCGAGACGCGGCTCTATTCTTCTTTTTTCTGGCTGGCGTGGAATCGAGCTTGGATGGCATGCGCTTCTACTGTTGCCCGACCCGCCCATGACAGATCGAGCGGAGGGAGACAAACTTCCTCTGAAATCCAACGCTGCGAACTGAACCGACCGGCGTTAAATGGCACACGAAAACCATTTAGCTCTGCCCAAACAGCCATTTAATCCTCTGCCGGAAGGAACGACAATGGGAATTTAGTACCAGGGTATCCAATTCGGGCAATACGCGCCGGGAGGCGTAAGGACGGCCCCTGGGCCTGCTTCGCCCGCTTAACGCGCCGCGAAGCTAACGATGCGAGCCAGATCGAGGCTTCGAAGACTTGAGTGCGAGGGGTAACGGCGGCAGAGGCTCGGGAATCGCCTCGCCATCCTTGCGCGGGTCGGAAGCGCCGAAATTGACGCCGGTCGAGAAGTTGCGTTCGACAGCTTGTCCGCCACCCATGTTAGCGGAATAGGCGCCGCGAAGCTGAATCTGATGGCCGCGAGCTTCGAGAGCGGAACGAACGTCGGCGGGAATGCGATTTTCCATCTGGACGTCGCAGCCGGTGAAGGTCATTTTGGTGAAGCGCGCGGCTTCCATAGCGGCCTGAACGTTCATGCCGAAATCGACGACGTTGGAAACGAATTGCGCGTGGGCTTGCGCTTGATTGTAGCCGCCCATGATGCCGAAGGCGATGCGCATGTCGCCATTGGCCATGAACGCGGGAATAATCGTGTGGAGCGGCCGCTTGTGGCCAGCGAGAACATCCGGAGAATCGGGATCGAGATTGAATAGCGCGCCGCGATCCTGAAGAACGAAACCGGCGCCATCGGGAACGAGGCGCGAGCCGAACTCTTCATAATTACTTTGAATGAGCGAGACCATGTTGCCCTGCGCGTCGACGGCGGTGAGGTACGTGGTGTCGCCACCCGGAGGCATTCCGGCGGAGACGTCACAATTCGCATGAGACATGTCGATGAGCTTGGCGCGTTCGCGCGCGTATTCATCGGAGAGCAAACCAGAGACTGGAATTTTTGCGAAACGCGGGTCGCCGACGTAACGGCGAAGATCGGCGTAGGCGAGCTTTTTTGCCTCGATCATGATATGGAGCGCATCCGCGGAATTGTGGCCGTACTGCGCGAGAGGAAACTGGCTCATGAGATTGAGCATTTCGAGCGCGGCGATGCCCTGGCCGTTGGGAGGCAATTCATAAACCGTCCAGCCGTGATACTGCGTGGAAAGCGGCTCGACCCATTCGGCAGAAAAATCGGCGAGATCCTCGGCGGTCATGGCGCCGCCTTCGCGTTTGGAAAGAGCGAGAATCTGGCGCGAAATTTCGCCTTTGTAAAAAGCGTCGCGGCCGCCGGAGGCGATTTGCTGCAAGGAACGAGCCAAATCTTCGTTGCGAAAGACGTCGCCGACTTTGGGAGCTTCGCCATTCAATAAATAAAGATTCGCCGTGCCCGGATTTTCCGCGAGGAAATGCGCGGCGTTGGCCCAATAGGCAGCGTCCCACTCAGGAACGGGAAAACCTTCGCGCGCGTAACGGATGGCGGGAGCGAGATCTTGCTCGAAATTCAATTTGCCGAAACGCGTGAGAAGTTTCGACCAGCCATCGACGACGCCGGGAACGGTGACGGAGTCGATGCCGACGAAGGGCATTCTGGTGATGCCTTTGCTTTTCAGGAATTCGGGAGTCAGGGCCTTCGGCGACCAACCGCTGGCGTTGAGGCCGTAGAGCTTGCCGGTTTTTGCGTCGTAAACAATGACGAAGAGATCGCCGCCGATGCCGTTCATCATGGGCTCGACGACGCCCATCACAGCGTTCGTTGCGACAGCGGCGTCAATGGCGTTGCCGCCATACGCGAGAATCTGCGCGCCGGCCTGAGCGGCCAAGGGGCTTTCGGCGGCGACGATGCCGTACTTGGTCGTCACCATCGAGCGACCCTGATCGCGATCCTGCGAGCGCGCGAGCATGGCGAAGCTCAACCCCGCAACAACGATGAGCAGCAAACGAACAAGGCGATCTCCCGTGAATTGCACGCTATCTCCTTCATACCTATTTTTTCGGACGCGACTCCGGCGGAACAACGTTGTTGTTGCGATAGTAGGTGACGAGATTTCCGAAATGCTCGCCAGAGTGCTCGATGACGTCCACCCAATCGGCGAGATATTTCAGAGCGCCTGCGTCGCCGCCTTTTTCGAGCGTTTCCGCGCCGTCGGCGAAAGATTTCTTCACGAAAGCGACGATTTGCTCCTTGGTCTGATATTGCTTGGGATCATCCACAAGGCCCTTCGTGCTCTTGCCCTGCGCGGGATTGATTGCGAAATAGTTCACCTCCGCGATGTGAGCAAGAATTTGACCGAAGGTGCGGACTTGATCGTTGGGACGATAATCGTATTTGTCGGCGGGCCAGTCTTCGGCCATGGCGAT
>JASHRL010000349.1 GCA_030037355.1 Candidatus Acidiferrales bacterium
CGCCTTCCAGTGCGAATTTCGCACAGAATCTTCATCTATTTCTGCTCCACGACTAAGTTCCGGAAGGTGGCGCGACCTGGGCCGGAGATCACGAATCCGACCAATCCTTGAGCGAAACTTTCGTCCACCAAGCTCTTAACCTTCTGATCTTCAACGTAGATCGAAATGTGGTCTTCAATGGCCTCGATGGAAATTTCCGTTTCAGACAACGAGGCGGGCACCACGCTAATCCATGGAATGATTGTCAATTGGGTGTGGCCGTTGCCTTGGACCTTTACGAGTTCAGCCGAAATGTCTTTGCCGGAATCACTGATGAGCAGCGCGTAGTATCCGAGCTCATTCATGCGGAATACAAGGCCCGCGGCGGAATTCGCGTCTGTCTTCACGGTTACGGAAGCGCGAAAGTTGATCCACCACGGTCCGTAAGCGGCAACGATGTTTTGCCGAAATGCCGCCGGCGACGCTACTGTGCTGGGCGTGGCACTCGACAGAGTCACCGCATCCGAGCCCAACGCTCGCATCGCGTCATAGGCTTTGCCAATTTGGAATTCTGGACTCGAAAGCTCGTATCCGCCGGAGACATAATGCGAATCTTCATGAACAGGCCAGCCGCTGTGAGGATTGGAGAAATTTTCTCGATATGTCTCACCGCTGGGACCATTCGTTACGTCAGCTTCGTAAGGATAGGGATGAAACTTGGGAGAAACGGTGCAGGTCGCCTCGTCAAAGTGCACGAATTGCGACGCGTCGCGTTGCGAGTCAACGAAATGGCGCGCAAGCACACGCACGCCGCGCCGGTCCACTTTCACTTCGATCTTCCGCAATTGGTTGCCATTTTTTTGCGGATAATACGCAAGTGTGTACTCCGATTGCAGCATGTTGGAAACCGCTTCGAGCGCTTCGTTTAGGCCGCGATTGGACCTGGGAATGAAGGACTGCGCGCCCGATTCTTTCATCAGATGGTCAAATACGATAACGGGATTATCAATGTCTTGGCCGCTGATGACAGTCAGCCGTGGTTCGGCGTGACGCTGGAAATTGAGATTCGACCTGCTCTGCAATCCGATCATAAAAAGCTGGGCGTGCGATGTACGCACGAGTCCTATTAATTGTTCGAGGCTGATGCGGCTATATTCATCGACGCCGTCCGTGATGACGATGACCGCCTGCCGCAAATTTTTCGAGGCGCGCAGATGGCACAGTGCCGTGGCGATAGCGTCATACACAGCCGAGCCTCTGCTGGGAACGGACGCTAAAGTGGCATCGGAGGGATTCTGAAGCTCTTTAGATGTCAGGCGCTGGAAAGACCCCATCTCATCGCTAAATTCCATGATCGAGATTGCGTCTTCCGGACGCGCGGTACGCATGAATTGAGCGGCAATCGCCTGCGGAGACCCCAAGCGGCCGGCGGAATTCATCGAACTGGAAGAATCGACGAGAATGGCGATACTCACCGGGCCGCTGCCGGCATCGAAAAACGATATTTTTTGCCGCTGGCCATTTTCGAGAACGGTAAAGTCCTTCGCTGCTAGCCCCGACACATCGTTTCCTTTCGCGTCCTTCACCTGCACCTCAATGGGCTGGAGATCAACCTCGACGCGCAGAATAGGAACGTGCGACTGCGCGGCTGCGACGCCACTGTCGGAGTTGGCGATGCGGTGGAACTCAGATTCAAGTTCGGGAAGGATGCAGATTGTCGTCAGAGTGAATATCAGAGTTAAGAGCACTCTTTGAAGGAAGCGAATGTGGCGCGAGGAGAAGTTCACGAGACTACCCGCGAATTCCTTCTGGATCGGTAGTCTGATGCTAAGAAGCGAAAAAAGCAATAGCGCAGAGGCTGCGGCGGGCAGAGCAGGATTGCCCGCGTGAGGGCGGCAAGGCGGGGGCGAAAAGTCTCAGGTCAGCCCCGATGCGAAAAGACATCGGGGCGGAACCTGAGCTACAGAATCATCGTCATGGGATGGCGACGCGGGCTAGGCTGAAGGCTGCAGCTGACTCGAAACGGCAAAAGCAGATTCCTCGTCGGATGCTAACCGCATCCTCGCTCGGAATGACAACGTTAAGCGAGGTCGCCGGCCTGAAGGCCGTGCCTACGAAGGAGACGTTTAACCGACCCTTCGCGACATCTTCACGTTGGGCTGCTTGCCGCAGCCCGGGCGCAAAGGATGGGACACCCGGCCGAGAGACAGCAAAAGCAGATTCCCTGCCTGCGGCGCGCCAGCGAGGACGCATTTCCGTCCACACCTGCATTTGAAAACCGCTTATAGCCCCGGACCCTTCGGATACGGCGGCAGCTCCGGCGGCGGAGGCGGCAGAACCTTGGGATGCTCGCGAATCTGCTGCATGAGCAAATCGACGGCCTTCTCCATCTGCGGATCGTGGCCGGCGGCGAGCTTGTCGGGCGTGTTTTCGACGACGATATCCGGCTCGACGCCGTGATTTTCGATGATCCACTGGCTATCGAGGCCGTAGAGCGAAAACTCCGAGCGCGTGATGTAGCCGCCGTCCATCAGAGGAATGTCGCCGCGAATGCCGCGGACGCCACCCCAGGTACGCGTGCCGATGACGGGACCGAGCTTATAAAACTTGAAAAAATAGGTGAAGAAATCGCCGTCGGAAGCGGCGTAATGATTGGTGAGGCAAGCCATATAGCCGTAGAAAACATTGGCGGGAACGGTGTTGGTGGCCCAATTGCGGGCCGTGCCCATCGCAGCAAGAATGCGGCGCAAGCGTTCGAGGATGATTTGATCGACGTTTCCACCGCCGTTGTAACGGACGTCAAAAATAATTCCCTGCTTGCGGATTTGAGGGAAATATTGTTTGACGAATTCATTCAAACCCGATGCGCCCATATCGGGCAGATAGACATAGCCGATTTTTCCATCGCTGAGTTTGTCGACCTTCTCGCGATTGGTATCAATCCAATCGAGCTCGCGCAATTTGAATTCGCTGGCAACCGGCTGGACAACAACTTCGCGCGCGCCCTGCACCGAGGGAGTGGAATTCACGGTGAGGGTGACGTTTTGATTCGCGGTGTTGACAAATAATTCGTAGGGATTTTGCGGAGCGCGCAACTCGCGGCCGTTGACGGCGAGGAGATAGTCTCCGGCGTGAACGGTTGCACCGGGCTCAGTGAGAGGCGAGCGAAGCGTGCCGTCCCAGTTTTCGCCGGGGAGAATGCGGGCGAATTTGTAGCGTCCGCTGGATTGATCCAACTCGAAATCCGCGCCGAGCAAGCCGACATTCACGGGATGCAAGTCGGGATAATCGCCGCCGCCGACGTACATGTGAGAGTTGGAAAGCTCGCCAAACATTTCGCCAATCAGATAATCGAGGTCGTAGCGGTCAGCGACATAGGGCAGAAGCTGCGCGTATTTGTCGCGCTCGGCGGGCCAATCGACGCCGTTCATGGCTTTTTCGTAGAAATAGGTGCGCTCCTGGCGCCAGGCTTCGTTAAACATCTGTTTCCATTCGGCGCGAGGGTCGATTTCGGCGCGGAGACCAGAGAGATCGAGAGCGCCGTCGCCGATGTGATGCGGAGCGCCGGCTGCTGTGGCATCGACGATGCCGTATGTATTCGATTCGGATTGATAGAGCAGTTTTTTACCGTCGGCAGAGAGAGCGTATCCCGTCGCGCCGGAGACAAGGACGTGATCCTTGCGCTCGGCCAAATCGAAGACGTGAACCTCCGGCTCAGAACCGGGGAGGGGGCCGGAAAAGCCAAACGTCGGAAACGAAGTGTAGAAGACGCGGCCATCGGCAGCGGCGAGATTGCCGTAGTTGCCCGGAGGCGTCGGAAGCGCGACGACGCGATTCTGAATGCCATCCAAATCGATGCGGAAGGGCTGCTTGGTTTCGTTTTTCTCTTCCGGTTTCGATTGGGCCGCAGACTGCGAGGATTGCGCGGCGCCGCCGGAGCTTGCGGAGACATCGGAGGACTTCACGGTGACTTCATCGCTTTGCGGCGCGAAGGGCGAGGCTTCATCAGCGCGCAACGTGACGGCATAGATTTTTGCGGCCTGCGGATTCGAGAATTCGGCGTCATAAACACCGAGAACTTCGTTGTAAGTACGGAAGGAAAGGAAATAGAGATATTTTCCGGCGGGATCGAAGACCGGATTGAACGACGGGAAGAAATCCGTCGTTGCATTGGAAACTTTCTGATCGGCGAGGGAATAGAGTTCGATGATGGGATAGCCATTTTCGGGAGTCTTGTCGTAGGCGAGCCATTTCGAATCGGGAGACCAGGAATAGTTGGTGATTTCGCCGAATTTGGCCGTGTCGACGAGCATGGGATGCTTTTCGTGGATGTCGACGTAGAAAAGCTGAAGGGAGCTATTGGCGTAAGCGATTTTCGAGCTATCGGGCGACCAGACAGGCTGCATCAAGAATTCCGGGCCGCCGGTGGTGATTTGCTGTTCCGGGCCCATGCCATCCTGCGGACGAATGTAGATGGCCTGTTCGCCGGTGCGATCGCTGAGGTAGGCGACCCAGCGGCCATCGGGAGACCAGGCGACATTTTGCTCGCGAATGCCGGGAGTCTCGGTGAGATTGCGCGCCGAACCGTGTTCGGCGGGAACGGTATAGACATCGCCGCGGGCAGTGAATGCGGCGCGCTTGCCGTCGGGCGAGATATCTGCGGAATCGATGAGGTTCGCGGTGGAGACCCAATGTTTTTGCACGGCGTCGAAGTCGCCTTCGATCTGGACGGTGAGCTTGCGGGATTTTTCCGTTTTGGTGTCGAAGAGATACAGCCAGCCGCCATTTTCAAAAATGATCTGATCGCCATTGAGGCTGGGCCATTCGACGTCGAAATCCTTGAAGTGCGTGAGCTGGCGAACAGCGCGAGATTTCAAATCCATGGAGTAAAGATTCAGGCGATGGTCGGGGCCGCGATCGGAGGCGAAATAAACCGTGTCGCCGGACCACATGGGATACGTGTCCGTCCACTCGTCGTTGGTGAGCTGCTCGTATTCATGCGTTTTGAAATTCCAGAGCGAGAGCTTTTGGGCCATGCCGCCGGTGTAGCGTTTCCAGGTGCGAAAATTGCGAAAGATGCGGTTGTAGATCATTTCGCTGCCGTCGGAATTGAAGGCGAGCAGGCCGCCGCGATCGATAGGGAGGCGTTCGGGGAGGCCGCCGTCGACGTTGACGGTCCAGAGATGGCCGAACCAGTCGTTGAACGTGTCGCGGCGAGAGAGGAAAACGATGCGTTTGGAATCGGGCGTCCAGGCGATAACTTCGTTGTTGGGGCCCATGCGCTCGGGGATCGGGCCGATGTCAGGAACGAAGGTGAGCTGGCGCGGCTGGCCGCCTTCGGCGGGAATGACAAAGACATTGAAATTTCCGTCGTACTGGCCGGTGAAGGCGATCCATTTGCCATCGGGCGAAAAATGAGGGAAGAGCTCAAGGCCGGGGCTCGTGGTGATGCGACGCGCGACGCCGCCATCGGTGGAAGTCAGCCACAGATCTCCGCCATAGCTGAAGACGACACGCGAGCCGTGAACGTCGGGGAAGCGAAGCAGGCGGCCTTCGGGCGGCTGGTCGGCCAAAGGAGAAGTTGCGCCGGCGAGCACGAAAACAAGAGCGACGGCGAGAGCGATGATTGTCCTGCGCAGCGCGACCATAGAAGAATCCTCCCTATGAGTACAAGATGGACGGGACATCTTACACTTTGTGAGCAATCCGCGCACGAGCCGACGAATGGGATGTAAAATTCGCGGGTTAGATTCGAGTGAATTGAAACTCAGGCTTGAGTGACATGGTGAATTTTTCGCGTGGCCATGAATCCAGCCGCAAGGTGACGTGTGGCTGTAACGAAAAATCGGGTTTGGGCATCTTAGCAGCGGCGGGCGAGTTGTAGCGACTTCGGATTTGAGTCGAGGAGACGACCTTTGCGAAGAACTGGGTGGGTGATGGCTGCGGGAGTGGGTGTGTTGGTGGCAGCGTTGGCTGGATGCAGCAATCCGCGATCCGTGGCCGACGACGCGCAGCCAATGAATTTCCATCCGGTCAGTTCCGGCGGCGAACCGCCGGTATTTGCGGCGGACGCGCCAGGCCATGACGTGAATGTGCTTACGTATCACGACGACGAGGCGCGCACGGGCGAGGATTTGAACGAAACCATGCTGACGCCGCAAACCGTGAACGCGAGGAGTTTCGGGAAAATCGGATTCCTTCCGGTGAAGGGCCTTGTGGATGCGGAGCCGCTCTATGTGGCGGATTTGACGATCCAGGGGGCGAAGCACAACGTCGTCTTTGTCGCCACGGAGCACGACATGGTTTATGCGTTCGACGCCGACACGTTCGTGACGCTCTGGCAGGTTTCGCTGCTGGGGCCGGATGAAAAGCCGAGCGACGACCGCGGCTGCGGACAGGTGAAACCGGAAATCGGGATTACGTCGACACCGGTGATTGATCCGAAGCGCGGCGCGCACGGAACGATGTACGTGGTGGCCATGTCGAAAGACAGTTCGGGGCGATATTTTCAGCGGCTGCATGCGTTGGACATCACAACGGGCGCGGAATTACAAGGCAGTCCAGAAGCGATTCGCGCCACTTTTCCCGGCACGGCGGTTCCTAACTCCCACGGCCACGTGGATTTTGATCCGAAGCA
>JASHRL010000350.1 GCA_030037355.1 Candidatus Acidiferrales bacterium
CTGGAAGCGGCGTATCGCGCGGGAACATTCCGCAAGGATTTGTTTTTCCGATTGAACGTCGTTACCGTGCATCTGCCGCCGCTGCGGGAGAGGCGTTCGGATATTCCCGCTTTGGTTCATTGTTTTCTGGAGCGGCATGCGCCGAGCGAGAACATTCACGTCAGCTCTGCGGCCATGAAGGCTCTGCTGCAGTATGAGTGGCCAGGAAACGTGCGCGAACTGGAGAACTGCATCGCACGCGCGCTCGCCTTAGGAGACCGGCACGGCATTGATGTGAAGGATCTGACGCCGGCGATTTTGTCGGGTTTGGGAACGGTACAGCCTGCGGAGGAAACAAACGATCTGGCATCCACGGCGCTAGCCGACATGGAACGCATGACCATACTGCGCGTGTTCGAACAGGTCGGCGGAGATAAGGCACTTGCTGGAAAGATGCTGGGAATCAGCCGAGCGACGCTTTATCGCAAGCTCAAGCAATATCAGATTCCGCTGCGGTCAACGGCGAAGCTTGTTTCGAGCGAAGCAGCCGGGGATTAGAGATGCGGGAGAGAATAGAATAATGTTTGAGAGACGTCTCACAGAAACGGCAAAAATAGCGATGGCCGTGAGACGAATTAGTCGCAGTGTGAGACGGCCATGCATTCGCTGAATTCCAGGGTTTTCGTAATTCCTGCCTTTGCAGTCTTTTAGCTTCCGCGTTTCGCCCTCCTGATTTGGCGCTGGCCTTGCAATTGTTCCTGGTTTGAAGTGTCGGTGTCTCTCCGTGTGCTCAGGGAAAAGCCACGGGTAATTGCCGGCCGAGAGGAATTTGTGAAACGCCAGGTCGCTGAAGCGAAGCCGGTTTCCGCAGGATCGGTCGTGAAAAAACTGGCCGAATTATTTCCTGGAGCGGTTCTCATGCGTCTGCCGGTGGAGATAACGCCATTGCGTACGGCAGGAGCAGAGGTCAGGGAGAACACAGTGATCGAATTTGGCACGGCGAACGAGGCGCTTTTCGCGTCGAGGCTGCCGCTTGAATTTGCCGACCGCCTGAAAATCGAAAACGCCGACGGTTCATTGAGCGCCGAGGCTGCGGTCGTGGCCGTGCATTTCGAGCTCGGACGACGCGCGGTGGCCGTCCGGTTCTCCGAAAACATTCCAAACTGGATCATCCGATGAGCGGTATGAGCAATAAATCTGCGCCACCGAAGCCGGACGGGCATTCGATCAGCGAAAAAGCCGAAGCCATCGCCGCGGCCTGGCTCGAGGCGCGCCTGGTCTATCCGCTCTATTTTTATCTGACAACGCAGTTCAACCTGGGAGTTCCGCCGATCTACGATTCCGCGCTCCCGGTGGCCTGCCCTGCAAACGAACTTTTCAGCAGAATCACGCACTGGCTCGATGGAATGGACGCGTGCGTGAAAACGAATCAGTTACGGCAGCTCTTGCACTCGATCAAAGAGATCCAACCGGACAGTCTGCGCGCATTGATTTGGAGATTGTTGCGACGGCCAGAAAAATCTCCCACGGATCGCGACAACATCGATTTGCTGCTGGCGACTTATTTTGCGCTTTGCGCGCCGGAGGATTTGTATTCGTGCGAAATCACGCTGGGAGATGTCGCGCAAGTATTGCGCAACGTTCTCGGTGACGCCGATTCGACAGAACTGGAATGGTGCGCGCCACTGGATCAAGTGCTCGAAGCAACGAAGCAATGCCAAGGACTGCGGGAAGTCTTCGCGGCGAAGCTGCTTGAAAAAGGACGGGAACTAAAAGATGCATCGGGATTCATGTTCTACGATCCGGCGGCGCTGGTAGCATTCACGCGATTCAACTTTCTGCTACGACGAGCGTTTTTCCGATTGCTGCATGCGGACCTGCGCGCGATACGCGAGGGTTTGACGGAGCTTGAGCGCCGGGGCATTTCGACGGTGGATTGCCGCTCTGCGGGACTGTCCGCGCAAGAGCCGATCCAAAACCTTCGGGAGATTTCACTTTCGTGGCGGCAGCCGATTTCCTCTGACTACGCAGAGAATTCAGCGAACAAGACATTCGAGCAACTCCTTGCGATTCGCGCTGCGGTGGAGCGTGCGCTGGGAATCTCGCCTGCGGAAGTAAGAATACCTGCCATCGGATCCATTACCGGCAGAAGCGCAGACGCCAAAACAACTGTGGACTCCGGTGCAGTGCGCGAAAAGGCTGTGGCTCCGGCTCCGAAACCTGAAGCTAGAGAAGATCGAACTGCGACGACGAAAGCTCCGACTGTCGTCGCGCCAAAGCAGGAAGCTCATGAGCAACAGCCGGTGACGTCAAAGGTGACTCCCATGAAGGCGCCGGCTCCCACAGTTCCGGGCGCGACGAAGAAACCAGCTGCAGCTGCTCCGGAAAAACCGGGAACGACCGCTGCACCGAAAGCTCAAACGAACGCACCTGCAAAGCAACCCAACGCGGCTGTGCCGCCCGCTCCAACGGCAAAGGCTCCTGACGCTGTGGCGCCCGCAGTGGAAACGAAAAAGCCGACCGGCGAGAACAAGGCGCCGTCATCCGGCAATCGAAATGTGCCATCGACGGAACTCGAAGCGTGCCTGGAATCGATCTGGGAACAACTGATCGAAGCGCCGCCTTCGCGCGGACGTTCGATGAGCACAGTCACGATCGGCGACGCCAAGATTTTGCTTTCGGCTTGGGAAGTGAACGCATTCGTGAGCGACGGAGGCCAACTCTCCGAAGATCTTCGCCGCGCCGTGGCTGCTCGCGCGCTTGTGGCTCTGGGCCGCGAAGAAAAGAAGCGCACGGGGGATTCGGCGAAAGTCAGCGCCGCGATTGCGCTCGGGCGAGAAGAAATGGGCTATTTGCAGACTCGAGTCGACCAAGCACAGCGGACCAAAAATACGGAAGCGGCGGTGAATTTGGGAAT
>JASHRL010000038.1 GCA_030037355.1 Candidatus Acidiferrales bacterium
ATTTTGCGCGCATGCCATCTGATGGCATCTTCGCGTTACCACGCGATTGTGACGTCGATGCCCGCTGGCGTGCCGTCGCTGGGCGTCACGATGGATGAGCGAATTCGCAATCTGATGCGGCAGCGCGGGCACTCGCATTTCACGCTCAACGTGGACGATACAGAGCTCGAGGATAACTTATTCAGCGCGCTCGAAAGACTGTGGCGCGAAAAGGAAACCGTAGGAGAAGGAATCGGGCGAACTGTGGCGCAGAATCTGCGATTGATGTCGCGGATGGGGATGTATTTCGAGGGATTTGTCGCGCAGCAGTATCCGGAATTTCCGCTGCGCAAAGGCGCGCTGAGCTGGGAAGAGTATTTGCCGCCGTTGAGCGCGAATTTGAAAAAGCTCCTCGAAAAGTACGACGCATGAAATTCCTCGCCAATATTTTTCAGCGGCTGGAACGCGCCGGCGATTCAGTTGTTCTTCAGGAAATTCACGGACAAGAAATCCGAAAGGCATCTGGCAAGGATTTGCTGGGGCTGATCGCGAAGGCCACTGGATTTCTGGAGAGCGCCCATCCGCGGCTCCAAGAGGGCGAGCGATGCGCGTTGCTCGGGCCGAATAGTATTCGCTGGGCCGCGGTCGATTTGGCGCTGATGACGAAGGGTATTGTTGTTGTCCCGCTTTATTCGCGGCAGGAGCCAGCCGAACTCACAGCCATGGTCCGCGACAGTGGCGCATCGGCGATTCTGTGCGACGGTGTGGAATTGCGCGACGCATTGTTGCGAGCTTTTCCTGATGCACCAAAGGTATTTCTGTTCGACGAGATCTTTGCGCGCGAGGCAGCGGAATCCGTGAGCACGATCGAAACAAATGCGCGCGAAACCGCGCCGGTCACGATTATCTATACGTCGGGGACATCGGGCGAAGCGAAGGGCGTGGTGCTGAACGACCGGAACATCGACCACATGCTCGCGTGCACGACGGAACGGCTGAATCAGTTGATGGGATGGCGAAGCGAGCCGGAACAAGTGTTTCACTGGACGCCATTCAATTTCGCCGCGTCGTGGATTTCACTGCTGAGCTCGCTCTCGCGCAATAGCATCGTGTCGCTTTCCACTGACCTGACAAAGCTCGCGGACGAAATGCGCGTCGCCGCGTCGGAATATTTTCTCAATGTGCCTACGCTGCTCGAACGCGTGCGAACGAAGGTCGAAGAAAACATCCGCGGGCGAGGCGGATGGATCGCGAGTACATTTCTCAAAGCCAAGCGCGCCTATCTGCGGCGCGGAACGAAGGAAGCGAAACTTGCGGATGGCGTATGGTTGAAGATCGCGGGCATTTTGATATTTCCGGCGATCCGCAAAGGAATGGGGCCGAATTTGAAAGCTCTGATTTGCGGCTCCGCGCCGCTTTCCGTGGAAACGCAGAAATTTTTCATGATGCTGGGGATTCAAGTGTTGCAGGCTTACGGACTGACGGAAACGACGGCGATCTGCACGATGGACGATCCTGCATGCGTCGAGCCCGGCTACGTGGGCCACGCGATTCCGGGAATGGAGATGAAACTGAGCGAGAATCAGGAAATTCTGGTGCGCGGCCCGAACGTTTTTTCGGGTTACTGGAAGCGACCGGAGGAAACAGCGAGAGTGCTGCCCGACGGATGGTTTCACACGGGCGACCAAGGAGAGATGAACGAGCGCGGGAACTGGAAAATCACGGGGCGAATCAAAAACTTAATTATTTTGAATTCGGGGCACAATATCGCGCCGGAACCCCTCGAGGAAGAGCTCGCGAGCCTGCTGCCTCGTGCACAGCAGGTGATGCTCGTGGGCAACGAACGCAGTTATCTTGCGGCGATCGTTACGACGGAGCTGAACTCGGGGCTGAGCGAGCCAGAGATATCAACGGCACTTGAAAAAATGAATGCGCGATTGCCACACTATCGCCAAATCCGCGCATTCCACCTCGAACGAAAGCCATTCACGATCGAGAGCGGATTGCTGACGGCCAATGGTAAACTCAGGCGCGATGCGATTGCGGCGCATTTGAAATCGCAGATCGAAGAGCTTTATCGAAAGCGGCAGGCATGAGCGGATTCCGGGGCGAAACATTATCGTGGGAAATCAGCGGCGGAGTCATCGAGCTGAAGCTGCATCGCGAGCCGTGCAACGAGATTGGCTCGAAAACGCTTGAAGAGCTCGAAAACTTTTGCGCTGCGCTTGAAGCGGCGAAAAAGAGCGCTGGCGCGCTGATCATTTACAGCGCGATGCCGGCGGGATTCAGCGCCGGCGCGGACCTGCGCGAACTTTACCGGCGCTCGCAGCCGCTGCCGCCGGCGGAGCGCCTTGCCGCCGTGCGCGATTTCTTGCATCGGATTCATCACGTGCTGAACACCATCGACGATGCGCCTATGACGACGATTGCCGCTGTGCACGGCGTCACATTCGGCGGCGGACTGGAATTGGCGCTGGCATGCGACATGATTATCGCCGACAAAACTGCGCGATTCGCTTTTCCGGAGCTGCGCCTGGGATTGATTCCGGGATTCGGCGGAATTCCGCGGCTCAAGCGCGACCTCGGCAACGCGATTGTGCGAGATTTGCTGCTGACAGGCCGCAGCTACAATGTGGCGAAGGCGCAGTCCATAGGACTTGTGAGTCAACTGGCAGCGGAAGGCGAAGCGCTGCGGGCGGCCCGAGCTACGGCGGCGCAGATTTGCAAATTTGATCGCGATACTGCGATTGTGGCGAAGCGATTCATCAAAAAAGTGCCCTATGAAGAGCTGCGCACGGAAATCGAAATTTTCTGTGAGCTCTTCAGCCGGCCTGCGGTCGAGGAAGGTCTGCGGAAATTCGCAGAGAGCACAGACGCGATGCCGTATCTCCCTTGACGATTTTGAAGACAGGAGCGTACACGATGAGCGCAAGCGGAATAGCAGGCAGGGGAAATCGCGATTGGCAGAACCGACGATTTGGGAAGGCCATCGCCGGCGTGACGAGTTTATTGGTCGCGGGAATTATTTTCGTCTTGCAGGCGCCGGTCACACATGCGCAGAAGCGCCGAATTCAAATCTCTGACCTGGCAAAAATCGTGCGCGTCGCCGATCCGCAAATCTCACCTGACGACAAATCGATTGCAGTGGTCGTGGCGCGCTCAAACATGAAGGAAGACCGCACGGACAGCGAAATCGTGCTGATCGATATCGCGACGGGCGCGCAGCGCTCGCTGACCTACGGACGGAAAGGCGCGAGTTCGCCGCGATGGTCCCCGAATGGAGACCGCCTGGCGTTCCTGGCCATGGCCGACGATAAAGACGCCCAGCCGCAGATTTTTGTTTTACGCATGGATGGCGGCGACGCGCAACAAATCACGAAGGCTCCCGATGGAGTCGAACAGTTCGCCTGGCGGCCGGACGGAGATGCATTTGCGTTCGTGACGCCGGATCCCGCCGACAAGAAAGCGATTGAAGCGCATCATGATGCATTTCAAGTAGGAGACACGGATTTTCTGGAAACCGCGGCGGCAGAACCTTCGCATGTTTGGCTAATTCCCTCTGCAGGCGGAGACGCCAAGCGGCTCACATCGGGAACGTGGAGCTTGCCGATCGTGTTTCCGCCGTCGCCCCCGTCGTCTCCGCTTTCATGGTCGCCGGATGGAAAATCACTTGTCATCACGCGACAGGAGACTCCAGAGCCGGGCGATGGCGACGAAACGACATTGCAGATTCTCGATGTTGCAACGGGACAGATGCACAAGCTTACGTCGCATGAGAAATTCGAAAGCGCGGGAGTGTTTTCGCCGGATGGCTCGAAGATTGCGTATTGGTATGCGCGGGACGGAGATCCGAACAACGAAAATGAAATTTATGTGACTTCGAGCAGCGGCGGCAATGGCAACGACGCGACGCGAACGATTGACCGCAATGTGCAGCGGGCGATCTGGATGCCGGACGGGAAATCACTGCTCGTGGGCGGCCACGACGGCACGACAACATCGATGTGGATACAGCCGCTGGACGGAAAGGCGCGAAAGCTCGACATCGGAGATATCGAGCCGTCGTGGAGTTTTTGGATTGATGCGATGGTTGGGTCGAGGGGCGATATCGCATTTACTGGAAATACGCCCGGGCAGCCTACAGAGCTTTATTACATGACATCGGCCGAGGCGACGCCGAAGCAACTGACCAATTACAACGACGAAACGGCAGCGCTTGATTTGGGAAAGGCGCAAAGCATCGAGTGGAATGCCGAAGGTTTTCATGAGGACGGCATCCTCACGTACCCTCCGGATTTTGAGCAGGGCAAGAAATATCCACTCGTGCTGCTGATTCACGGCGGGCCACAGGCAAGCTCGACGCTTTCATTCAGCGCGCTGGCGCAAGTTATCGC
>JASHRL010000351.1 GCA_030037355.1 Candidatus Acidiferrales bacterium
AGGGAGCGCATGGCGGAATCTCCTAGCTTTGTGCTGAATTCAAAACAAGGCCAATTGCCGACGACAATCGCTCCCATTGGGCCTGTTCTTTTTCAAGATATTTCCGGCCGGCGCGCGTGAGCGAGTAATATTTCGCGCGGCGATTATTTTCCGAGTCACCCCATTCGGCGCGAATCCAGCCCTGCTGCTCGAGGCGGTGGAGCGCCGGATAGAGCGCGCCCTGGCGAACTTGCAGAGCGTTCTTGGAAATGAACTGAATGCGCTGTGCGATGCCCCAGCCGTGCATGGGTTCGGGCGCTACAGTTTTCAAAATCAGAAGATCGAGCGTGCCTTGCACGAGGTCGGTCGGTTTGCTCACGAAAAACCCTCCCCTCAATAATCGACAAGAGCGTACACCCGTCCTGTCAATAGTCAAGGGGGAAGAGGCGAAGTGAAGATTGCATGGAGTCCCGGTGCGCTTCATCGGGACTCCAGCGATCGCAAAGGATGAATTAGGAACTATGGAATCGGCACAGCCGCGCTCTTGTCCGGGAAATGCTGCTCGTACCAAGCGATGGAGCGATCCATGTCGTCGATCTGATGTTTCACTTCGCGAATGCCATGCCCTTCGCGCGGGTACATGACGAATTCGGTTTCGACGCCGACGTCCTTGAGCGCGATGTACATTTGCTCGGCGTCGGGAATCGGGACGTCGGGATCATTCGCGCCATGCATGATGAGAGTCGGAGTGGCCACCTGCGCGACATAGCGCAGAGCTGAACGCTTCCACATGATATCCATCAAATCATCCTGATGAGGAAGCGCACCGAATTCCATCTGTTCATATTGATTATAGTAAGTGAGGTAGTTGTAGCTGATGAGATTGGTGATTCCGGCGGTGGGAATCGCGGCTTTGAATTCGCGCGTCTGCGTGATGAGCCAATAGGTGAGTTGGCCGCCGTAGCTGACGCCTTCGATGCCCATGCGATCGGGATCAATCCACGGAAAACGGCGAATCGCGGCGCTGACGCCGTAAAGAACATCCTGTCCTTCATCGCCATCCTGATCGCCGAAAACAGCGTCGGCAAATGCCTGGCCGTAGCCGGTCGAACCGCGATAGTTCACGTGAAGGACGGCCCAGCCGCGCGCGGCGAAAACCTGGTCGCGGAAACTGAACGCGGGGCCGTTCTGTCCGTGCGGGCCGCCATGAATATTGACGATGAGTGGATGCTTCGAGCCCGGAGTGAGATCGAGCGGCTCGACGAGAAAGGCTTCGACATTGTATTTGTTGTCGTTGCTGACGAAATAGAACGATTCCACACTGGCGATTTGCTTGCCGTTGAGAACGTCAGCATTGAGCGATGTAAACTGTTTCGACGAGGCACCGGATTTCACGAAAAGCTCAGCCATATCGTGTGGGCTTGTGTAGCTGTAGGCGATTTCGCCGGATTTCGCGATCGAAAACGAGCCAACCGAGCCGCGGTTGCTGACGATGACATCGGGCCGTCCGCCAGTGACGGCTAGACGTTCGAGGTGCGTGCTGCCGCGGTCTTGCACGGTGAAATAAAGCGCGTCGCTATTTGGAGACCACACGGGCGCGCCTTGGCGATCGTCGATCATTGAAGCGAGTTCGTGACGATCGCTGCCGTCAGCGTTCATCAGCCAGACGTGTGTGTCTTCCATCGTGGTTTCGCGGTCAGTCAAGCCGCGCTTGGTGGAGAGGAATGCGATTTTCTTGCCGTCGGGCGACCAGACCGGATGGTATTGCGTCGTCTCGATTGTGGTGAGCTCGCGAATCGACCCGTCAGACGGATTCACTTCGAAAATGTTGTAATGGAAAAATTGATCGGCATAGGGCGAGCGATCCGAACAGAAAAGAATTTCCGAGCCGCCAGGCGACCAATCGATGGAGTGCTCGTAATAATCTCCGCTGGTGAGCTGGCGCACCTGCTTGCTGGCGACATCCACGATGAAGATATGCAAACGGCGATTGTCATTCCAGGGCTTGATGCCTTCCCCAGCCGTGGGACGCCAGAGATAGCGCGTGAAAACCATGGGATCACCGCTCGCAGCGGCTGTTTCCGGGCCGGGCGTCGCGGAAACGAATGCGATCTGCTTGCCGTCGGGCGACCATGAGACATCGTTTCCCTGGCCGGGGATTGGCGCGTTCGTGCCCTGCGTTTCGGCAAGAAATGTGGCGTCGGAGCCATCCGGATGCGCGATGCAAAGGCCGCTCTTGCCCTGCGCATCGCCGGAGTAGGAAATCCAGCGGCCATCAGGAGACCAGGCTGGATTGCCACTCGAAGAATCGGCATCGCCGATGCGGATGGATTTCCCGCTGGCAACATCCATTACCCAAAGCTGCGAGTACGGACGGCCCGGCTTATCGTAATTGAGTACGGTGTAGGCTATTTTCGAGCCATCGGGCGAAAACGCGACCTGGCCAACATCGCGAAAACGGGAAAGATCGCCGGATTGAAGGCGATCTGCTTGGGCGAACGCCGACGAGGCGGTGAAAAACGCCAGCAATAAACAAAACAAGGCAATGAGGGAGACGAAAGAAAACTTGGCAGAGATGCGCACGGGATTGCTCCTTCCTGAGACTGAATTACTCCAAAGGTTGAATCATTCCAATGAAATGGCCCACGCCCTGAAACCATAGCGAGACGGGCGATTCTATACAAATAGGCAAAGGTTGGAAGGGATTTTCTGGCGGCACGTCGTGGGTCGGGGACCGCGAAAATTCAAAAGATTCGGAACCGATTGGGAGGTTCATGCGTCTGGTACTATGCGCAATCGTAGATACTCGGGGTAGGTGCGTCCAGCGGACGTATAATGCCAAACGCAAAACATATCATGGTTCCCAGATCATGACCTTCGTAAGTGATTTTTCGCGACAACACAACTCCCTTCCGGCAACAAATGGCCGTTTATTTTCAAAAGGAGATAGATGATGGTAAAGCCTCGCATTATGTGCGCCGGTATCGCGGCGCTGCTTTTTTCGTTCCTTGTAGTGGCTCAGGTCGCTTTCGCTCAAGACGCGGCGAGCTCTGATCAACAGAAAGATATATTCGCGAATTTGAAATTCCGCGATCTCGGGCCGGGATCGGCTGGCGGACGCGTTGCGGCCGTGGCCGGAATTCCTGGCGACCCGAACGTGTATTACGTCGGCGCAGGAGGAGGCGGTGTTTTTAAGACCGTGGACGGCGGACTGAGCTGGAAGGCGGTCCTCGAGCATGCGGACACGGCTTCGATTGGCGCGATTGCCATTGCGCCGTCGAATCCGAGCTACGTCTGGGTGGGGACGGGAGAAGGAAACATTCGCAACGACGTCTTAGATGGCGGAGGCGTTTATTTTTCGTCGGATGCCGGAAATTCGTGGAAGTTCATGGGACTCGCGGATACACAGCAGGTCACGGATATCGTGATCGACCCGAATGACCCGAATACGGTGTTTGTTGGAGCGATGGGCCATGCATGGGGGCCGAACGCGGAGCGCGGCGTTTTCAAGACGACGGACGGCGGAAAGACATGGAAGAAGGTGCTTTTCGTGAACGATACGACGGGCGTCGCGGATCTGGAAATGTCGCCCGGGAATCCGCAGGTTCTTTTTGCGTGCATGTGGGAATTTCGCAGGTATCCGTGGACGCTGATAGACGGCGGGCCTGGCAGCGCAATTTACCGCACGACGGATGGCGGCGATACCTGGCAGAAACTGACCAAGGGATTGCCGGATGGGCCGTGGGGACGCAGCTCGATCGCCATTGCGCCTTCGAATCCGGACCATCTCTATGCGCTGATTGCGGCGAAGCACGGAATGCTGTGGCAATCGACGGACATGGGAGATTCGTGGACTTCCGTGAATGACAGCCACAACCTGGATGTCCGCGCATTTTATTTCTCGAAAGTCGTAGTTTCACCTGAAAACGAGAACCGAGTTTATTTTCTGTCATTCAACATGATGGAGTCGATCGACGGCGGCAAGACGGCCTTTGTCGCGGACCGCGGCGTGCATTCCGACCACCACACGATGTGGATCGATCCGAAGAATCCGAATCGGATCATTCAAGGGAATGACGGCGGCGTGTTCCTTTCGACAGATGGCGCGAAGACATGGAATTTCCTGGATGGGCTGCCGATCGAGCAGTTCTACATGGTCTCGACGAACAGCCGCGTGCCTTACTCGGTTTGCGGCGGATTACAGGACAACAGCGCCTGGTGCGGACCGTCGTCAGATGTGAGCAACGGACGCGTCGCGGGCACGGCGTGGTACACCGTTGTCGGCGGCGATGGGGAATATTCGGTGTGGGCGCCGAGCGATCCGGACGTCGTCTATAGCGACGCCCAGAATGGTTCGATCGAGAGACTGGACCTGAAAACGCACATCAGCCACTACATTCGGCCCTATCTACCCGGCGTGGAAGAAACCAAGCCGGCGGATCTGAAATACCGCTTCAATTGGACGTCGCCTATTGCTGTGTCACCGACGGATGCGAATGAAGTCTATATCGGGGCGAATGCGGTGTTTAAGTCGACAGACGGCGGGAAGACGTGGACGGCAATCAGCGGCGACCTAACGCGCAACGACAAGAGCAAGCAGATGATTGCCGGAGGTCCAATCCAGCACGATATCAGCGGCGCAGAAACGTACGACACGATCCTGTCGATCACGCTGGCTCCAACCGATCCGAAGGTCATCTGGGTCGGCACAGATGACGGGCTGGTACAGGTGACACGCGATGGCGGGAAGACGTGGACGGAAGTTTCCAAGAATATTTCCGGCGCGCCGGAATGGGCGCGCGTATATCAAGTCGGGGTGTCGCCGTTCGACGCCGGGACTGCTTATGTAACCTATGACGCGCACGAACTCGATAATCGAGGCGTGTACGTCTATCGCACGGAAGATTACGGCGCGACATGGCAGTCGATTTCCAACGGTTTGCCGAATTCGCCCGCCCACGTTGTACGTGAGGATCCCAATCAGAAGGGCTTTCTCGTTTTGGGCACCGACACGGGACTCTATTACTCGATCGACCGTGGCGATCACTGGCAGCCGCTGAAGTCCAATTTCCCCACGGCAGCCGTGATGGACGTTCAGTTCGTGAAGAGCACTCACGATCTGGTTGTTGCGACGCATGGCCGTGGAATACTCGTCTTGGATAATATCCGGCCGCTCGAGGAGATGACGCCCGATACTGAGGCGAGCGATTTCCATCTCTTTGCTCCAGGACCGGCCGTGATGCTCCATACGTGGAGAACTGACGAGGGAGCCCCAGCCGGGTACTCTGCGCCGAATGCACCCAACGGAGCGGAGATCGATTACTACCTGAAATCCGAAATCAAGCCCGCGCCGGAAGCAAGAATGCAGCGTCAGGGTCCGGTGAAGATCGTGTTCACGGATGAAAAAGGAAACGTTGTGACCACGGATTACGGACCGGCGCAGGCGGGCGTCAATCGGTTCATTTGGAATATGTCGGCGGAAGGTCCAATCGGGCTCAAGACGGAACGGACTCCGCCGCCGAATGAGTTCTTCAATCCGAACCGCGGTCCACGCATTGCGCCGGGCACGTACAAGGTCTCGGTGACGGTGAATGGCCAGACGCAATCGCAAAGCGTCACGATCGAACCTGACCCGAACCTGCATATCGACCCGGCCGTATTCCGGGAACAGGCGCAGGTTGGTTTGGAAGCACGAAATGAAGCGAGTGCGTTGAACGACATGATCAACCGTATCGACGCGATCGATAAGACACTCGATGATTTCCGTTCGTCTGTGCAGAGCGGCGATCAGCAAGAGCAGGCAAAGTACCGGGCGATCATCGAGCGCGGCCGCGATCTTTCGAAGACGCTCAACGCGATCCGCGATTCCGTCTACGATCCGGACATTCAACACGACGTGCCTGAGGATGATATCCACGCGCTGGCGCGGCTGCAGTCGCAGATCAATGGTCTGGTGTTCCAGGCCGGCGGCGCTTACGGCGAAGCACCCAATGAGCTCATGCGCGCACAGATGGCGGATCTCTACGCGCAAGAGGCGGATGTCCTCAAGAAATACAACGATGCGCTGAAAACAGACATCGCCGAGTACAACCGCGCCGCGGAGGCGGCGGGGACACCGACGGTGTTTGGAGGAAGTGCAATCACCGTCGAGGCGGTAAAGTAAGGACAGAGAAAGAGCGGAGAGGCGGCGAGACCGCTTCTCCTCAACATCACGATTCTGGGGCAGGTCTTGTGAAGACAAGAAAATTCATAGGGCCTGCCTCAAATTCCTGACAAGTGCGTTAGCTTGCGCGTGAAAGCACGATAATCGCGAGGATCAGCATCGCCACACCGCCGTACATGATTTGCAGCGGCCGTCGTCCAGCGCCACGCCATTCTCCGGTCAGCACGCCCCAAATACTCGCTGTGATC
>JASHRL010000352.1 GCA_030037355.1 Candidatus Acidiferrales bacterium
TGGTGTCGTGGTAGCGGGCGCTAGTCTTGCTCGAAGCGGAAGTCACTGCTGGCGACATTCAAAAATGAAAAACGAGGCCGGTCGAGATCCGGCCGTCTACAGACGTTGAAACCAAATTTCCTGTGGGGAAATCCGCTTGAATCAAGCGGATTGAGAGCAAGTCATTTATGCGCAGGTCCGCACCTCCGCCCAGCACCACGCTGAAATGATTTCCGATTTCACCCGGAATGCTGAGCCTCGTGTCGCCTAACATGACATGCACGAATGGGGAAACGCGTTTCTGCAAACGCAGCTCAGGTCCAAAGTAATAACCGTGGATGTTCATGCTTTCCGTGCCGAAGATCGTGCCGTAATGCGCGCTTACATCCGCTTTGACTCCCAGATAGTCGCTGAATTTGTATTCAATGGACCCCTCCCAGCCATTCATCGAAACGTCTGAGGGAGTCTCATCCACGCGCAATAAAGAATAACCCGTGAATACATCGAACTTCTGGGCATGCGCTGCCAGTGGCGCGGCCAAAAATAACCCAAGAATAAGAACAATTTTGCGCATCGTGCTTGTCTCGATTGCAGGAGCGCGGCAGTCGTAAGGATGTCCGCGAAGCACTCGCCTACGGTTCTGGCCCCAGAATCAGACTAACGCAAAATTTTAGTGCGGGAGCGGCGTTGCTTCGACATGTTTACAGACGTGCAACCGGCCGGGACGGAGTTCTTAATCCAAAAACAATGCCAACAGATTGAGTTATGCTCCTCATAGGAGCGGCTCGCCAGCACCGCGGGCGATGACTTCGCGTGTTTCGTCGCGCAGCCGGACGATTTCGTGCCAATCACTTTCTCCGGCGTGAGGAAGTATGAGTGGCCCGAACGTTATCGTAATGCGCCCGAGCCTCGGCAGGTATGTCTTGTCGCGCAGCAATTCCCGCGCTCCGCGCAGCGCCACCGGGCAGATCGGTCTTCCGGCGTCGACTGCGGCCTTGAAAGCTCCTAATTGAAAAGGCCGGATACCGGGGATCTCGGTAAACGTTCCTTCCGGATAGATCACCACAGAATCGCCATGGCGCAGCGCTTCATTCACTTCCTCGGCCTGCGCGATACGCGCTTGGGCGCTTGCGCGGTCAAACGCAAAATGTCCGCTGCGTTTCGCAATCAAGTTGACAAGTGGCATGGACACAATTTCGCCCTTTGCCACAAAGCGCGCTTCAGATGGAAGGAACGCCAGCAGTGTCAGAATATCGAGATAACTCGAATGATTCGGCGCAAAAATCCACGGCGCAGAGGATTTCCATTCGTCGCGCAATTCCGCTCCCTCGATTCGAATACGAATTGCCGCGAGCCAAAGGAGAATGCGCGACGCCCTATGAACGACCGCGGCGGAAGAATTCCGGCTGCGCATGGGAATGAGCAGGAGCCAAACGAGGAACGTCGCAATTCCAAACAGCGCGAGAGCGTAAACGCCGTAGATAATTTCAGCACCGCGGCGACCTAGCTTCTTGGTTGTGGAAATGGCGCGAGGGACCGCGCCGTGCGCCATAAGCTTGCTGATTTGCAGCCACGCGGGCGCGGGGGCCTTACTGAGCTTTCCCTCCAGATATAATCTGCGCGTCTCGCTCCGCCGTAGCTTCCCACTCGAAGTCTTCGGGATGGAATGAGCTGGGAGAATCGCAACGATGTCGGGCGGAAGTCCCAGCGCATCGCTGACTTCGCGCGTAATGTCCTGCGTAACGCGTTCATGTTCCGCCAGGTCGCGCGCTTCCGCCGCGACCGCAAGGCATTCCGTGCCGCTCCTTTTGTCGGGAACTCCGAAAGCGACAACGCAGCCCGCGCGAACGCCTTTGACGCGCGCCGCGATCTCTTCGATCTCCTGCGGATAAAGATTGTGTCCGCCCTTAATGATGATGTCTTTAGCGCGACCGGTGATGTAGACCTCGCCATCGGCAAGGTAGGCGAGGTCGCCGGAATCGAGCCAGCCGTCTTTGCGCACCAATTCGCATGTGGCTTCGGGATTTCTGTAATATCCGGATGTCGCCGAAGGCCCGCGAAATAGCAGCCGTCCTTCAACTCTCTCGACGACATCCTCTCCCGCCGTGCCTACGACTCGCACTTCCATTTGCGGCAGCGGTCTGCCCGCGGAAACAAATTCGATGGCTGCGGAGGCACCGTCTGCCGCCGGAATCGCGCGGCCCTCGTTCTCGAATTTCGCTCGATCGATCCGATCCGCTCGCGCTCCAGTGCCCATCGCCGGGGCAGCAACGCCGAGCGAGGCCTCGGCAAGGCCATACACCGGCAATAGAGCCTCGCGACGAAATCCGTAAGGCGAGAACTTCTCGACAAAGCGGTCGATTGTCTCGGCGCGGACAGGCTCCGCTCCATTTAGCGCCGCGCGCCAGGAGCTCAAATCCAAACCTTCGATATCGGCTTCGTCAATTTTCCGCACGCACAATTCGTAAGCGAAATTCGGCGCAGGACTGAGCGTGCCTCTGTGATTGTGAATCGCCCAGAGCCACCGCTCGGGCCGGCTGAGAAACGCGAGAGGTGAAAGTATGGCGACAGGAATCCTGGTCGCTAGCGGAACGAACCACGCGCCGATCAAGCCCATATCGTGGTAGAGCGGCAGCCAGCTCACGGCTACATCATCCTCACGGATTCGGACCGCTTCCTTCATGGAGCGAATATTGGCGATCAAATTCGCATGCGTCAGGACGACGCCCTTCGGATTACCGGTCGAACCGGATGTGTATTGCAGCAGCGCGATTTCGTCCGGCCGGGCGCGATATGGCGCCACTTCAGCAGGGCGAGCTTCTGTTTCAGGCGGTGGAACGGGGCCATCGGAGGAAGCCAGGCGCTCGGCCGTCACTACGCCACGAAGCGACTTCACTTGCGGTTCGAGAAGTCTCGCCACGCTTTCGGCGCGGCGGAATGTGACGAGCAGCCTCGCTTCGGCATTCCGCAAAATAGCCGCCTGCCGCGTTGCATATTCTTCAATCCGATCGGCGCGAAACGGCGGGTAAATCGGCACAGGAATCGCCCCGGCAAGTAACGTGCCGGCAAACGTCCAGAAGAACTCGGCCGAGGTCGGCAGCATGATGGCAACTGTTTGGCCTGAAGAAATTCTCCGGCGCGCAAGCTCGGCGGCAACGGCTGTGGCGCGCGTGAAGAGTTCGCCGCAGTTGATCGTGCGCACGCTGCCGTCTTCCTCGTAGAGGTAAATGTGCGCCGTAGCCG
>JASHRL010000353.1 GCA_030037355.1 Candidatus Acidiferrales bacterium
GGGCGAGGGGTGTACTACGATACGGCTCCTGCCTATGAGCGAAACTCCGCGCGGCGATGCGAAAGAACAAGACCTCGGGATGCTGTGGGATTTCTGGTACCCGGCGCTGCAGTCGCGGCAAGTACGCGGGCGAAGGCTGACGCGCGCGACGCTGCTGGAAGTCCCGCTAGTGATTGGACGCGATGCGCAAGGGCGGCCATTTGCGCTGCGCGACGTCTGCCCGCATCGCGGCATGCCGCTTTCCTGCGGGCAATTCGACGGCGAAGCGGTGGAGTGCAGTTATCACGGCTGGAAATTCGAGGCGCACACGGGACAGTGCCGCGAGATTCCGTCGCTGATGGCGGATGCGAAATTGCGCGCCGACCGCATCTATGCGGGGGCTTATCCTTGCGAGGAGAGAGATGGCTACATCTGGGTCTACATGAGCGCGCCGAATTCGCCGCGCATCGAGCGCGCGCCGGTTGCCGCGCCAGAGCTGCCGAAATTCGGCGGAAGCTACAGCATCGCGCATCTTTCGGCGGAGATGCCGGTGCACGTGGATCATGGCGTGATTGGACTGATGGATCCGGCGCACGGGCCATTTGTGCATCAGTCGTGGTGGTGGCGCAGCCGACGGAGCATTCACGAGAAACACAAACGCTTCGAGCCCATCGCCGACGGATTTCGCATGAGCCCGCACGCGCCTTCGTCGAATAGCCTGCCGTATAAGGTTCTGAAGCTTTTCACTGGCGAACCGGTGACGACGACGATTGACTTCACGCTGCCGAGTTACCGCTTCGAGCAGGTGCGCACGGGGAAATTGTGGTTTTCGAGCCGCGCGGTGGTGACGCCAATCCGGCGCGATCTGTGCCGGCTGGATTTTTGCGCGGCGTGGAACGTGATGCGATTTGTGCCGATCATCGGCGGGATCATTCGCGTCCTCGGGCCGCGGTTCATCGCGCAGGATACGGAAACGATGACGAAGCAGTCCGTGGGGCTAAAATCGAATCCGAGTTTGATGTTAATTGATGACGCGGACCGTCCGGCGAAATGGTATTTCCAGCTCAAGGCCGCGCATCTCGAAGCGAAACGCACCGGCGCGCAGCCGCCGCATCCGATGAACGGGCCGGTTGAGCTGCGGTGGCGTTCCTGAACAACGCGCTGGACTAAGAGGCGGGATTGTCGGAGTGCGGGCCGAATGCGCGGTCGGTGCGGAACAGCACCCAGGCCGTCGCGGCGCCGGCGGGAATCGCGAGCCACCAGCCAGATTTGAACACCAGGCTCGGACCCACGCTGAAAATGTCGGCGAAATCTCTCAACGACTTTGCCATGTCCGCTTGACTCGCGCCGCCAAGCCAGCCCAGAGCGACGAAAAGCAAAGTGGTGATCGCGGCCCCGAGAAGCATCCATTGCAAGGATTTTTCCGATTTTGCGATGTGCGCGGCGCAGCGCAGCAGAAATGCGCTGAGCAGCGCGGCGGGAGCGTTGTACATCAGCCCATAGAAAATGGCGAAGAGCAAGCTGATGACGCCGGCGGGCCCGCCCAATGCTTCGGCGCCCGTGAGCGAAATTTTCGCCCAAACGCAAAAGCTGATGAACGCACAGCCGCAGACCCAAGCGGCGAGATAATAGGCCAGGCTGCCGCGACGCGTCATATCCGCCGCTGAATGTTGGAGAAATCCTGCCAGACTTTCACGCCGCAGAAATGCGAACCTTCGGTGCAGATGGGGGTCGTGATTCCGGCGCGAAGATAGCACGGCGGGCCGATATAACGCGCGAGCTGGGGAAAAACCGCTCGGACTTGCTGCACCTCTTCCATAGAGGCCTGATAAATCTCTTCCTGGGCGTTGAAACACGTGCGCATGGTCCATTTGTGCAGCAGATGAAGCAGAGAGCCGGATTCGACAAGGCGAATTGATTTCGCATTGGGCAAGAGGTACAGAGCGATTTCAGCGGGAACGCCGCGGTCGAGGAGAGCGTTCTTGGCTGTCCATGCTTCGGCCATGGCGGTTTCGTAGATTTCGCGTGCGCGGGCATTGTCGCGAATGAGCATAGGCACGATGTAATCCGACGAGCGCGTGTCGGCGAGCGTCAGAAGCGGGCGGGAACCGGGAACCGTGCGATGGCGCTGATCCTGACTATCGGCCGTATGACTGATTTTTTTCGCGAAGGTGAAATTGGCGTGCTGGAGCGCGCGCATCATCGGAGCGTTGACGCCGATGTCGAGCGTTTCGCGGCGATAGGGATTGCGCTCCGGATTCAGCAGGCGATCGATGGCTTCGGCGTCAGAGCAGTCATTTTCCGTGATGCCAATCACAGCGCGATAGGCCGAGGCGACGGCTTGCATCGCGCGCGGAGAATAATCGACAAGCTTCGAGGTTTGACCGGCAAGGTGCGCGTCAAATTCGGCGGCGAATGCTTCGCCATTTGAGGATTTCGCAAAGGATTGCCATTCGGGCAAATTTTCCATCGGCGCCGAATCGAAGCGATCGAAAAATTGCGGATCGATTTCGCGAACGCGGCTGACCATGGCTTCGAGAATCGCGCGCGATTCGGAAGGAGTGTCGCAGGCCGCCTGCATGTGCCAGAGACGATGGAGAACGATTCCGGAGAGCGTATGCACCATGGTGGTGAAGGCGGCGACGGGAAGAACGTAGCGGGCGACTTCGATGGCGCGCTTTTGCGCGGCGCGCTTGACCTTCTCGACGCGGCGGGGATGAGACATCGTACCCACATGCCAAATGTCGGCGAGGATAGCGCGCGCCTGGGATTCGAGAATTTGGGAGAGCTCGCGATAATACGACCAGGCGCGGGCGATGGCTTGCTCGTAGATGGCGCGCTCGACTGGGCCGAAGAGATTGTCTTCGGACGGAACGTAGGCCTGGGCGCGATCCAGGCGAACATAACGCTGGCTCTGCTGCTCGGAATTATAGAAAGGATGAGCATGAAGGAACGACCAGACGAATTGGCGGCTGACGTTTTCGAGGCCGAATTCGAAATGCGCGTGCTGATAGACAGTATGATGGCCGCTATAGAAAGTTGCGGCGCCGATATTGGCGCGCTGCTTCTCGGTGATTTCCTCGGGGCTGATGATGCGCGGCGCATAGCATGTGCGGGCGGCGGCGATAGCAGAATCATAGGGATGCGCGAAGAAGTTGCGCAGGGTGACGCGCGGAGAGGCAGTTTCGAGGGGATCGGCGGGAAAAGCTGAGATTGGCAGAGCCATAAGCGCGGACATTCTACACCCTAATTCGACGGATGGAGATTTGCGATGGAGAGGAGATCTAAGGAGTTAGGAGCGGCCGGGGCGCAGCAAAGTCCCAGTCCCACAGTACCATAGTACCGTTGACACCGACGGAAGCGGCAGCTAGCCTAGCCGCGGAAGGTGAAGTGAGGCTCTGGCTCTGCCAGGGACGAGAGGGGTGTACCTTTTAGACACATAGTCTAAAAAAATACCCCTTGACGGCACAATACCTCATAGAATCCGCCAGGTTGTTACCTGACTTGGGGGGTTCCTATGAGCAAGTGGTTGATGGTTGGTGTGTTAGTGCTGTTGGCCCTGGTTAGCGCAGTCGGACTGCGCAGCATGACGGCGAGTGCGCAGATGGTCGCCGGCGGCGGCGCACCGATGCCGATCACGCCTTGGTCGAGTGCCAAGGGCGGTGGGGCACCGATGCCGATCACACCTTGGACAAACGCGAAGGGCGGCGGCGCACCAATGCCGATCACGCCTTGGTCGAATGCCAAGGGCGGCGGCGCTCCGATGCCAATTACGCCCTGGAACTAAACAGGGCATAAGCGGCAGCTGGGCCAGCCTCGCGATGCAAAGTGAATGCTTGGCCCTTTTGATTACGTGATTTGGGTTACGAGTTTCCTCGCGGAACTTTACGTGGTGGTGTGGGCGCTCACGCAGAAGCAGTTCCTTCGCAATATTTCGCTTAATGTTTATATCCTAGCCGTCGCGCTGCAAAGCGCCGTCCTCTATCCGCTGCTCAGACACTATGGAGCGGCCTCGCTGCAGTATCGCTATACTTACTACTATACGGACAGCCTGCTGATCATCTTTCTGTACTTTGTCATCATGCGTTTCTACAAAGAAATGTTCCGGGAGATGCACGTAGGGAAATATGTGCAAGGCGCGTCGGCGATGTTGCTGACGGCGACGGCGCTATTTTCCTATATCGTCATTCACCAAAACAAAGATCACCTGACCAGCCGATTCGTGGTGGAACTGGGGCAGAATCTCTATTTCGTGGGAGTTGTGCTGACCTATTTGCTCTGGGGTGCGATCGTGAAATTGAAGGAGACGCGCGCGAGGCTGGTGCAACTCGTGCTGGCCCTGGGCATTTATTTCAGCGCCAACGCTGCGGCTTATGCGATGCGCAATCTCTTCCCCGGTCTCCAGGCGAACTTTCTGCGATTCATTCCGCCAGTGATGGGAGCGTTCCTGCCGCTGGCGTGGGCCTATACGTTTACGCGAGTTCCGGAAAAGGCGAAGCTGGAAACGGCGCGTGTTGTGGCTCCGGGCCTTCCAGTTCAACAGCACTCATGATTGCCGCTCTCATCTGCGTGGCGTCCCTTGCAGCACTGCTGCAATTCTTCATGGCTCATTCGCGCGCCGTGATCGCCGTCTATCGCAGGTCGGAGCTTTCCGAACAGGTGCGCGAGGTCGCCGGAATCGAAGGACAGAACGTCAGCAGCGAGCAATTCGGGCGGCTGGTGCAATTGGTTCGTCTGTGCCCGCAAAAGAGCGACGACCAGACCGATCTGAAAGTCGTCGGAGTTTACTACCGCATGATGGGCGTTCTCCGTTCGGTTGGCCGAGCGTTCTCGTCGCGGATTTCGGCTTGGGCTGAAAGTGAGCGAAGCGCTTGCGCTTACTTCGCCGCAGTGGCTCTGGACCGCCGGATCGCGAACAGCCGGGATTTGCTCGCGCAGCAGATGGGCGAGAATTAATCCGGGTTTCCTGCTTTCCCTCCACATTACGGTGAGCTCTGGGAGTGGTTCCGTCTGAATTTTGATTCCTTGTGTCGCGACCCAGAAAATTCGAACCGGACCGCTGAGTGAACTCCCCGAAGCTATGCGCGATTCGTCATGGCTGATAAAATAGCTGTGCATCGCTTTCTCTTCCTACGATGAAAAACGCCCTCCATCAGAAGGTTCGAGAGTCGATCGAAAGGCACGATATGTTGCGGGCCGGTGATCGAGTGGGCGTGGCTGTGTCGGGCGGAGCGGATTCGGTTGCTTTGCTGCGAATTTTGCACGATTTGCGGAGCGAGAGCGGGTTCACGCTCTGCGTGCTGCACTTCAATCATCAATTGCGAGGCGCGGAGTCCGATGCGGACGAAAACTTCGTAAAGGCGCTCGCGGATACGCTGAACCTTGAATGCATTGTGGATCGGACGGATGTAAGCACGACGGCAAAGCGAGAAGGCTGGAACCTGGAGGATGCGGGGCGGCGATTGCGATATGTTTTTTTCGAAAGCGTTGTAGCGCGCGAAATGGCGACGCGGGTTGCGACAGCGCATACGGCGGATGATCAAGCGGAAACGGTTTTGACGCGGCTCCTGCGCGGAACGGGATTAACAGGACTTTGTTCCATTTATCCGGTTCGCAAAAAAGTGATCCGGCCACTCATCGAAGTTCGCCGGGAAGAATTGCGAAACTACTTGAGACAAATCAAGCAAGACTGGCGCGAAGATGCGACCAATCTGGATACGGAACGGCTTCGGGCGCGCGTGCGGCAGCGATTGATTCCCGATCTTGAGAGGGATTTTTCGAGCGCCGTTGTCGCCAAGCTCTGTGAGGTGACTCGACTCGCGCGAGACGACGAATCATTTTGGAGGGCTTTCGTTGAGGAACGCTGTGAAGTTCTTGTCTCACGGACGGCGGATGGCATTTCCATAAAGGCGGGAGATCTGCTGCGACCGATTTCGTTGGCGGCGCAAGCGACCGACGATAAATCGCAGCGTCCTCTTCAGGCTCTGACAGCGAGACTCATCAGGCGGATTTACGCCGGTATCGAAGGAGAGAAGGGCGAACTTTCTCTGAAGCATGTCGAGCAAGTGATTCGCCTTGCTACGGCGGGAAAGAATGGGCAACAGATCGAGCTTCCGGGAAATGTGATTGCCGAACGGCATGCCGATCGATTGATTTTTGGGCGTATCGAGTCAGAAAAAAGCGCAGGCAATGGAACACCCAAGCGTCTTCTCTCGCGATCTTACGCCTATGAGGTGCAGCTTCCGGAGAGCGGATCAACGGCTATTTCGATCCCGGAACTCGGGAGGGCCTTCCGTTTGAAAGTGATTGACTGGCCCATGCGGGAGCGCGACACTATTGATGTAGGGGTATTTCTGGATTTCGAGAGGCTTCGGGCTCCGCTCCTGTTGCGGAATTGGGAGCCTGGGGACGCGTATCGCCCTTCCGGGCGCCAGAGAGTTCGAAAACTGGCGCGGATGCTGGCTGCCCGCCGAATTGGCGCGGGGGAGAGAGCCGGGTGGCCGGTTCTGACGAGCGAGGGCAATGTAGTGTGGGCTGCGCGAATGCCAGCGGCGGCGAAGTATTCGGCTGGCGAGGCGACGCGGACCGGCGTATGGATTTTCGAGGAAGGCCTGTGAGGCAGGCGTGAAGGCTGCGTATTCGCGTCAGCAGATTGCAACGCGGGTGGCGCAGCTGGGCCGAGCGATTTCGAAAGATTACGCCGGCCGGACCATCGACGTCGTTTCGATACTTGAAAACGCGTTTCTCTTCGCGGCCGATCTGGTGCGAGAGATATCGCCGCCGGTGGTTTGTCACTTCGTGAGATCCGAGCTGCGGCAGGTGGAACTCGGCGGTTTCGAACGATCGGAGATTTTCTTTTCGACGCCGCCGGAGCTCAAAGGGCGCGACGTGCTGCTGGTGGACGCGATACTGCACACGGGCGTGCCGCAGGATTTTTTGTGGAAGCGGCTGGAGGAATGCGGTCCGCGGTCGCTGACGTTGGCGGTGCTGTTCGACAAGGAGCGCGACCGGAGAGTGGGACTCCAGGCGAAGTACGTGGGGTTCGCTTCTGCATCTAAGTATTGGGTGGGTTACGGTCTGGCAGGACATGATGGGCTGTATCGCAACCTGCCATATGTGGCAACGGGAAGCAAAGCCGGCGAATCAGGGGCCCGAAGAGCAACGAAGCGGCCGGCGCGGAAACGGGGATAGACGTTTCAGGGCCAGAGCGTGAGGCACAACGGTGAACTCGACAGTTAAGACGGTGTTCTTCTGGATGGCGATGATCCTACTCGCCGTCGTGCTGTGGGAAATGGCCTCGAAGGGAGGCCAGACGGCGCGGGATGAATCTCCGAGCTATACGGAGTTTCAGACGGAAGTGCAGAAGGGCAACGTCAGCGAAGTGACGATTATGCTGTCGCAGGTGAGCGCGGAAGTGGATGGAGAGTTCCGCGATCCGAAGGCGAAATTTCACGTCACTGTGCCGAAGGAAACGCTGAGCGACCTGACCAAGGAACTGGAAGACAAGAACGTCGATGTAAACATCAAGGAAGTTCGCAACAACGACTGGATCAGCATGCTGATCGATGCGGTTCCGTTCGTTTTGCTGCTGGTGATCTTCCTGATCATGATGCGGCAGATGCAGGCGGGCGGAAACAAAGCGCTGAGTTTTGGAAAATCGCGCGCGCGGCTGCTGACGGCGCAACAGAAGAAAGCGACGTTCAAGGATGTGGCGGGCATCGAGGAAGCCAAGGAAGAGCTGCAGGAAATCATCGACTTCTTGAAAGACCCGCAAAAATTCCAGCGATTGGGCGGGCGCATACCGAAAGGCGTGCTGCTGGTCGGGCCTCCGGGAACAGGCAAGACGCTGCTGGCGCGGGCGATCGCCGGCGAAGCGAACGTGCCGTTCTTCTCGATTTCAGGTTCCGACTTCGTGGAAATGTTTGTGGGCGTCGGCGCGAGCCGCGTGCGAGATCTGTTCGAGCAGGGCAAGAAAAATGCGCCATGCATCATTTTCATCGACGAAATCGACGCCGTGGGACGGCATCGCGGAGCGGGCCTCGGCGGCGGACATGACGAGCGCGAACAAACGCTGAACGCATTGCTGGTCGAGATGGATGGCTTCGAATCGAATGAAGGCGTCATTTTGATTGCAGCGACGAACCGGCCCGACGTGCTCGATCCAGCGCTGCTGCGGCCTGGACGCTTCGACCGGCGCGTGGTGGTTCCGCGGCCGGACGTCAAGGGCCGCGAGGAAATTTTGCGCGTGCACACGCGCAAGGTACCCATCGCGGAAGATGTGGACTTGTCGATTTTGGCGCGCGGCACACCGGGATTTTCAGGAGCCGATCTCGCGAATCTCGTTAACGAAGCGGCGCTCTGGGCGGCGAGGCAGAATCGCAAGCTCGTTATGATGGACGATTTTGAGATGTCCAAGGACAAAGTCCTGATGGGCGCCGAGCGGAAGTCGATGATTCTCTCGGAAGAAGAGAAGAAGAATACGGCGTACCACGAAGCTGGGCATGCGCTGGTGGCGGCGATGACGCCGGGAGCCGATCCGCTGCACAAAGTCACGATCATTCCGCGCGGAATGGCGCTGGGCCTGACGATGCAACTGCCCATCGACGACAAGCACACGTACACAAGAGATTTTCTCGAAAGCCAATTATCCGTGCTGATGGGCGGACGCGTGGCGGAAGAAATGTTCCTGCAACACGTGACGACGGGCGCCGGGAACGACATCGAACGCGCGACGGAAATCGCGCGACAGATGGTCTGCGAATGGGGCATGAGCACGCTCGGACCGCTGACCTTTGGCAAGAAAGAAGAAGCGATTTTCCTGGGGCGCGAAATCGCGCAGCACCGCGATTATTCGGAAGATACGGCGATCAAGATCGATGCGGAAGTCCGCAGCATCGTGACGACGGCATACTCGCAGGCGCGGACGATACTCGATACGCACCGCGATGCGCTCGAACGAGTTGCGAAAGCGCTGCTGGATCGCGAAGTGCTCGACGCAAACGAACTGAAGCTGCTGATCGAGGGCAAGCCGCTGCCGGAAAAGCCGACACCACCACCGTCCGCGCCTCCGGTGCCTACGAAGGAGCCGCAACTCTCCTTGCGGCCGGAGCCACGTCCTGTGCCGGGCATGGCGAAGGGCGAGAAACCCGCGCCGGCGTAAGAGAACTTCTCGGTCGAGGATTTTTTCTTCGCGTCGATATGGCCGCATACCAGAGCAAGCTCCTTCGCGCCGAATTAGCGTAAAATAGCCGCATGACGCGGAAACCTCCTCTTACCATCGAAGTCGAATGTCCCTGCTGTCTGGCGAAGCTGACGGTTGATCCCGAACTCGGCGTGGTCTTGTCGCACGTTCCGCCGCCCAAACCTCCGCCCTCGGTGGACCTCGACGACACTGCACGCCTGCTTCGCGAGCAGGCGGAGCGCGTAGAAGCGAAATTCCGGCAATCGGTGGAGGCGGAACGGACGAAGGATGATGTTCTCGAACGCAAGTTCGCCGAAGGCCTGAAAAAGGCTAAGGATAAGCCCGTCGAAAAACCGATTCGTGATTTCGACCTCGACTGAAGAGCGCTCGCCGGGCGAACGAACTTTTCGCACTCACCCAAATCCATGAAATTGCGCCGCAGCAACGCCTACGCGATGTGCATTCTCGGAATGGCGATCGCGTTTGGCGCGGGAGCGCGCGCGCAGAAAAAGCAGAAATTGCCAAAGCCTGTTCCGATGGACTCGGGCGTCCAAATGGAGCGCGACCGCACCACAGGGGATCTGGTTTTTCGCCATCCGAAATCTGGCGGGGCGACGACGGAAACGCAGGGAAATACCCCGGCGGTGCTGCGGGTTCGCGTCAACCTGGTCGAAGTGGGCTGCAACGTCTTTGCGCCGGACGGCACGGCGGTGCGCGGAATCCCGCGAAGCGATTTTCAAATTTTTCAGGACGGCGTCGAGCAGAATCTTGCGCACTTCGACGCGTCGATTCAGGGCGCGAGCATCGCGCTCATCATCGACGCCAGCCCGAGCGTCCTGCCGGATACGGATGCAATGAAAGCTGCAGGAGCACAACTGATTGCCAATCTTTCCCCGGCGGATCAAGTCGCCGTGGTGGAATTTGCCGAGCACACATTCTTGCTGCTGCCCTTTTCGCGAAATCGAGAGTTGCTGCAGAAAGCGATTGCGCGCGTGGACGTACGGAGTTTGTTTTCGCAGGCGATCGGCTCGAACATCTATCGCTCGGTGTATCTGGCGGCGGAGGAGCTTTTTCCCGGCCACACGGGACGAAAAGCGATCATTTTGCTGACAGACGGACAAGACAGCGGGCTGGGGCTCAATCTGGATGGCGAAGGCGTGTGGCTGCGGCCGGGCGATCCGCCGAATCGTATGACTCTGGAAGATGTCGTGAGAACGCTCTCATCGCAAGGCATCGAGGTCTACGCGATTTCGACGCAGAATCGTCCGAGCATCATGACGCCCGAATGGCTCGCGGCCCATCAAGGAGATTCGCTGGTCACCCCGGACGCTTTGACTCTGGGCATTCCCGCGTATACGGATTTTCTGGCAGAGCTAGTGCGACGCGCAGGCGGGCATCTCTACTTCATGAACGAGAGGCGAACGGTGGCCAATGCCTATCGCGAAATTATTCAGAATTTGAGCGCGCAATACACGCTGGGCTATTATCCGCCGCGGACGAATCAGCCGGGCTGGCATTCGTTACGCGTGGAGGTCCGAGGACGAGGGCCTGTTCGTGTCGTGCATCGCCTGACGTTTTACGAATCCACTGAATTGCACTGAGTCCGCAGAAAGCTCGTTGCGCCGGCGTTTGGAGCGAGCCGGAATTTCATGTGCTGCGGGCCAATGTGATTTAATCGAAACTCATGATTCAAAGAAAGCGATTCCGGCTACGGCTGCCCTTGCGCATGCTGGTTCTGCGTGAGCGAACGCTGATCATGGGCGTGCTCAACGTGACGCCGGACAGCTTTTCCGATGGCGGGAAATTTCTCGATTCTGCGAAGGCGATTGAGCGAGCGCTGGAAATAGAACGCGAAGGAGCGGACATTCTCGACATCGGCGGCGAATCAACACGGCCGGGCTCGATAGGCGTGACGGTGGAGGAGGAGTTACGACGCGTGCTGCCGGTCATCGAAGGATTGCGCGGGCGATTGAAGATTCCGATCTCGATCGACACGCAGAAAGCGAAAGTGGCGGAAGCGGCGATTGCCGCGGGCGCTGAAATCATCAATAACGTCAACGCGCTGCAAGCGGACACGGGAATGCTGGAAGTGGCGCGGCG
>JASHRL010000354.1 GCA_030037355.1 Candidatus Acidiferrales bacterium
GGTGTCAGTTGATACTGCAGGATGTAGTCTTCGGCTGAAATCGAAGGCTCGTGCATCCGCTCTTGTTGAATCCGCAGCGCCATGATGGCATCCGCGCCGTCGAGCGCCTCTTCGATGCGCGGGACGCAGCGAATGTTTGGCGCGAGAGATTCGAGCTCTCGCGGAAGCCACATCGCAGGCCCGCATAGTGTGATGTGCGCCCCAAATTTCGAAAGCAGATGAATATTGGAACGCGCCACGCGGCTGTGAAGGATATCGCCGATCATCGTGATGCGAATTCCATCGAGCTGGCCTTTGCGATCGCGTATTGTAAGCGCGTCGAGCAACGCTTGCGTCGGGTGCTCATGCGTTCCGTCGCCCGCGTTGATGACCGGAACATCGACGCGTTGTGAAACAAACTCTGCGGCTCCCGAGCAGCTATGCCGAATCACAATCGCATCGGGCTTCATCGCTTCGAGCGTGCGTACCGTGTCGCTGAGCGATTCACCTTTTTTCACACTGGACGCTTCTGCCTGAAGATTCATCTGATCTGCGCCCAGACGCGATGCCGCCGTGGCAAAGCTGATTCTTGTGCGCGTGGAATTCTCGAAAAATGTCAGCGCGATCGTCTTGCCGCGGAGCGTGGCCAGCTTTTTCAAAGGATACCGTTGGAATTCCTGGAAGGGTTTTGCCTGATCAAGAAGAAATACGATTTGTTCGCGGCTGAGCGGCTCAATCGCTAGCAGATGGCGAAAACGATGCGACACAATCTCCCTCGATTGCAAATTTCTAAACGTTCAGTCCACACGATCCATGACCACAACGCGTTCTTCTTTGTCAATTTCACTCAAACGCACTTCAATGATCTCCGTGTCCGATGTTTCCACAGCGCGTCCGACGAAGCTTGCTTCGATGGGCAGCTCGCGATGGCCTCGATCAATCAGAACACAGAGTCGAATCCGCCGCGGCCGGCCCAGATCGAAGAGTCCGTTCATCGCCGCGCGGACTGTGCGGCCAGTATAGAGAACATCGTCGACAAGCAGCAGATCCCGATCGTCAACTGGAAAAGGAATCTCACTGGATTGCACAACAGGCTGCGGCGCCACAGTGGAAAGATCGTCCCGGTATAGCGTGATGTCCAGCGTGCCGACAGGAACTTCCGCCTTCGACGATGCACGAATGGACTTGGCAAGTCGCTCGGCCAGCGGGATCCCGCGACGGCGAACCCCAATCAGCGCGAGGTCCTTGGCGCCGCCTGTCTTCTCCACGATTTCATGCGCCATGCGGTCGAGCGTGCGCCGAATCTCGTCCGCGGACATCAGCTGGCGCTTTTCGATGACGCGCATTGGCGCAATATCGTAACACAGAGAGCGAAAAGCGCGAGAGCGCGAACGTCCTGTAGCGAGTCAGTCTGAATGCGGATGACTTTGGCTTTCGAGCGCTCGACGCTCGCGGCGTGGCGCGCGTCTCCACGGGCTACAAACGGTGTAGCGCGGGACGGTCGTCGCTTTTTCCTTGGAAACCGTCAGCAGTTTTCTCCGAATGAGCCAGCTCACCGCAGCCTGTGCCGAACTTTTCGACACCCCAACAGACTCCGCTAACTCCTGATAACTCACCCGGACGGCCTGCTCCCGGCGCGATTGTTCGGCCGCCAGCCATATATAGATCAAAAAGCTGGTCGGTCTGCGGTCATGCGCCACCAGGTCGCGCATCAAGACGTCAATTACATAATCATCCAGATTTAGCATGTCTATACCGATTATTAATATAGCAAAGACTGCCTGATTGCAAAGGCAAATTCCGCGCGCTATCCTCCGCTCGTTTCATAGAGGAGATCGAATGATTCGCGGAATAAAGTTTGTCGGTATTCCCGTCCGCGACCAGGACGTCGCGTTAAAATTTTATACCGAAGCATTGGGAATGAAGGTTGCCACAGATCAGCCGTTCAATGATCGGCAGAGATGGATTGAATTGCTCGTTCCCGGAGCGGAAACGGGCATTGCCCTTTTCACGCCGGATGGCCACGAAAAGCGCATTGGCGAATTCCAGTCCATTTCGTTCTGGTGCGATGATGTGTTCGCAACGGCAAAAGGCCTCAAGTCCAAAGGCGTGAAATTCACCGAAGGGCCGAAAAATGAATCCTGGGGATCTTTTGCCATATTCACGGATCCAGATGGCAATCAGTTCGTACTTTCGAGCCGGGGAAAGCAAAAATGAAGACTCCTCTTCCTAAGAAATTGGGCATGAAACCAGGCATGCGAGCCTGCATCATTGATCCGCCGGCCGGATACCTAAAATTGCTCCAGCCGTTGCCGGAAAATTTCAGGATATCCTCCACATTGGACGGAAAATATATCTTCATGCAGGTTTTTGTGACTCGGCTTTCCGACGTAGGCAAGCTCGCAAAGAAACTCACAAAACATGTGGAGCCAAATGCGTTGGTGTGGGTTTCCTATCCTAAAAAAACCTCGATGGCCGATACGGATCTCGGCCGAGACGAGATCGGCGAAGAAATGCACAACTACGGATGGGACACCGTAGCTATCGTCGCGATTGATGAAGTGTGGTCCGCGCTGCGCTTTCGGCCGAAAGGTGAGGTAGGTTCGCGTTCGAGACGCGCGGGAGTTTGAAATTGCGGCGCGGCCGTTTGTTTCCGCGAGGATTCTGTAGAGCACGCAATCTTGCGGGGCAAAACTTTTAGAGGTGCGAACGGGTCGCGCCATGTGTTAAACTTCTTCATGTGAGCTCGCCCGCTAGCGCCCGGCGGCCCACGGACGTCGACCTCAACGTCCGGATCGGTACCCTTCTTCTTTCCAACCCCGTAATTGCGGCCAGTGGGACTTTCGGATACGGCATTGAATTCTCCCATCTCGTCGATTTGAATTCTCTAGGTGGAATTGTTGTGAAGGGCCTGTCGGCCCAGCCTTTGGCCGGTGCGCCGGCTCCGCGCCTTTGCGAAACAACCGGCGGGATGCTCAACGCCGTTGGACTGCAGAATATCGGCGTGCGTGCATTCGTCGCCGAGAAACTGCCTGCGCTCAGAAAATATCGGACAGCCATCATTGCCAACGTCTTCGGCTATACACTTGCCGAGTATGTCGAAGTGATCCGAGTGCTCGAAGACGCCGAAGGCGTGGCCGCGTACGAGTTGAACATCTCCTGTCCAAATGTGGATAAAGGGGGCTCGGAATTTGGAGTCGATCCCTCGCTTACATCCGAGGTCGTAACCGCCGCTCGGCGTGCCGCGGCCAAACGTCCCCTTTGGGTAAAGCTCGCGCCAAACGCAGACGTGAGAGCAACTGCTCGGGCAGCCGAAGCAGCAGGCGCCGACGCTTTGACTGTCGCGAACACCTACCCGGCCATGGCTCTGGATCCTACTACCGGAAGGTCAAAACTGGGTCGTTCAACGGGGGGATTGTCGGGCCCGGCCATCAAACCACTCACGCTGCGGCTTGTTTACGACATTAGTCGTACCGTCAAAATACCTGTCATCGGCCTTGGGGGGATAGCGAGCCTCTCCGACGCCCTCGAATATTTTCGCGCTGGAGCGACGGCAATTCAGGTCGGAACCGCTCACTTTGCCGATCCGAGAGCGTCCGAACGCGTGGTGGAGGAACTTAGGCACCACTGTATCGAATTAAATATCAATAATATCAATCAATTAGGAGGAATCTCTAATTGAGATAGAGGATCTTTTCGAGGCAGATACGACTTGAGTGGGAGTCCGGGTTGCGATATAATTTTGTTGATTTTGAAAGAGTTATGCGAAACGCCAAAATTATGAAGAACAGACTAACCGAACTCGCAAAGGTGGTTCTAGCTCTTGCTCTGCCGCTCCTCCTTGTGGCTGTTGTGAAGGCTCCGGCGATTGGCGAGAGTGCCGCACCTGCCTCGATTAGCGAAGGTGAGCTACTGGCCTCTGGTCTAGCCACCCCGAACGCCAAGCTGACCCCTAGGCCGCTTAAGACCTTCGTCTGCCTGTCCAGTTGGTACGGTCAGGATTTCGACGGCCAAGTTACCGCGGACGGCGAAATCTATGATATGTATGCTCAGACGGCTGCCCATCCCAGCCTGCCTATGGGATCTGTCGTCAGGGTCGTCAACCTTCGAACACAAAAGAGCGCCATCGTTCGAATCAACGACCGGGGACCATACGTCCCAGGACGCGACTTGGACGTATCGTACCAGGTGGCCAAGGAACTCGGCTTTGCCCACCGCGGAACTGCACGCGTCAGGGTCGAGCTGCTTAAGGTGCCAAAATCAAAGAACGAACCGCCAGCCAACTGATTGTCGCACTGGACTTTCCCCATCTCGTCGAAGCCATCCGCCTTGTCCGCCAACTCAAAGGGCGTATCGGACTAGCCAAAATAGGCAGTCAGTTGTTCACAGCCGAGGGCCCAAAGGCCCTCGGACGGATAGCGCCACTCGTTCCCGGCATCTTCTTGGATTTGAAATTTTGCGACATACCAAACACAGTAGCTGGCGCTGTGAAATCAGCTGCCAGCCTACCCAAGGTCAGAATGCTAACTCTGCATACGACCGGCGGCCTCGAGATGATGAAAGCGGCCAAAGCAGCCCTAAAGGGCATTAGGAATCCGCCTAAATTGCTTGGAGTTACGATTCTGACGAGCTTGGACGAGGCGAACTTCGCTCAGATCGGTCTGGCTGGTCCCGTGGAGAGTCGTGTGGTTGCCTTGGCAAAACTCGCCCAATCCGCCGGCTTGGACGGCATCGTAGCCTCCGCCAAGGAGGCCTCCATCGTTCGCGCGGCTGTGGGAAAAGACATGACAATCGTAGTACCAGGCATTCGTCCTGCTATGCCAGGAGGCGAAGCGAAAGGTGATGACCAAGCCCGCGTCGCGACCCCTGCCGGAGCCATAAGAGCGGGCGCTGATTATCTCGTGGTCGGACGGCCCATTACGGAGAGCCTGGACCCGCGCAAGGCAGCGGAAGCCATCCTGCGGGAGATGAAGTCCGCTCGAAAATTCGCCTCTTAGCCGGCCACGCATTTAGCGTCCCAAACCTTGCCCTCCGCGTTTGACCATACCTTCTGAGTCCGCTAGCATCAGCGCGCATCTCCCAATTGGAGGATTTGGCCACGGACGAACTTGTGAGCAAGCACGTTATTGTTGGCACAGCCGGACACATTGATCACGGCAAATCGGCGCTAGTCGAAGCGCTAACCGGTACGCATCCCGATCGCCTGGAGGAAGAAAAGCGGCGGGGGATCACGATCGACTTGGGCTTTGCCTTCTTACAAATCGACGACGTGCGAATCGGCTTCGTCGATGTGCCCGGTCACGAGCGATTTGTGCGCAACATGCTCGCGGGAGCCGGAGGGATCGACTTGGTATTGCTCGTCATCGCAGCCGATGAAGGGATCAAGCCCCAGACGCGCGAACACTTCGACATCTGCCGAATGCTCGGGATCTCGCGGGGAATTGTAGCAATCACGAAAACCGACTTGGTTGAACAGGATACCTTGGACCTCGTCAAGCTCGAGACCGAGGAATTCGTCCGCGGCTCGTTCTTGGAAGGCGCGCCAGTCGTCGAAGTGAGCTCTAAAACCGGAGCCGGAATCGGAGAAATAAAAGCCGCGTTGCTTCGCGTGGCGCGCGAAGCGCCGGGGAAAGATGCCTCAGGGCACGTCCGTTTGCCGATCGACCGCGCGTTTGTGATGAAAGGTTTCGGCACGGTCGTAACGGGGACGCTGATTTCAGGAACGCTGCGCGCCGAACAAGAGGTCGAGCTGCTTCCCGGCGGGAAGCGCCTGCGAATTCGCGGACTGCATTCAGGCGGCCACGCTGTCGGGGAAGCTACAGCCGGCCAGCGAACGGCGGTCAACCTTGCTGACATTGAAACGGGAGAAATCGAGCGCGGCATGGTGCTGGCGGCGCCCGGAGTGTTTCATCCGACGAATCGGATCGACGTCCGGCTTACTTTGCTCTCCTCCGCGCGGCTGCTCAAGAGCGGAACGCGAGTTCACTTTCATCAAGGCACGGCCGAGACAATCGCCACCGTTTCGCTCTTAAATCAAGAGCAACTCCGGCCAGGAGGCGCAGCTCTCGCGCAGATGCTGTTGGATAGACCGGTGCTGCTCTGGCCCGGAGACTGCTTCATTACTCGGCAATTCTCCCCGGTTGTGACCGTCGGCGGCGGTGTCGTGCTTGATGCCCGGGCGCGTCGCCACAAGAAACGCGATGCGAGCGTTCTCGCATTTTTGGAAACAATCGAACGCGGTGATCAGGAAGAAATTTTGGCGGCGCTTGCGGCGGAGGATGCCCGAGGCGTGGATCTCGCAAAGCTCATCGCGCGCACAGGTTGGCTCGAAAGTGAAATTCGAGGAATCGTTAAGAAGCTGGCTGCGGCGAAGCAGGTTAGCATCGTGTCCAAGGAGCCATTAATCCTGACTTCGCCTGCCCGCATGGATGATTTGCTGCGCGCAATCGGAGCTGGAATTGACGAATTCCATGCGAAGAATCCGCTTCTTCCGGGCATCGCAAGGCAAGATTTGCGCGGTCGAGTCCCTGAAAAAGTTGGTCTGGAAATGTTTCGAACGGCACTGGATGAACTGGTAGCGCAGGGAAAGATCACGATATCAGGAGACATTGTCCAGCGCGCCAACCGTCAAATTGCTCTGACGCCGGAGGAAGCGAAAGCCAAGGAGCAAATCGCGCGTGAATTCGAACGCGCCGGTTTGGCCGTTCCCGCAGTGCCGGAAGTTCTGAAAAACGCGCATGTGGACGCAGCGCGCGCGCGAAAACTCCTGCAACTTCTCATTCGCGAAAAAACGCTCGTCAAGATCACCGAGGATTTGCTGTTGCACCGCACGGCCCTGGAAAACTTGCATAGTCTCCTGACAGCCTATAAAAAGCAGCGCGGCGCAAAACTGCCGATTCCAGCGTTCAAGGAATTAGCAGGAGTTAGCCGGAAGTATGCCATTCCGCTGCTCGAATACCTGGATCGGCAGGGGTTGACGCGCCGCGCGGGAGACGAACGTGTTATACTCTGAAGCAGATTCCCTCGCGACAAGGCAGAGGCCTTTGCGCGGGTTGCCGCGTGCGGTTTCGGCAAGGAGGTAACATGGAATTCAGCCCGATGCATTTGTTGTTGATTTTGATCATTGTCGTCATATTATTTGGCGGTAGCAGAATTCCTCAATTGATGCGCGGATTGGGCCAGGGCATCAAAGAATTCAAGGAAGGAATGCGCGACGAACCGCCCTCGCCGCCGCCCTCAACAACCACGCCCGCTCCGCCGACGGAACAGAAGAAGTAAGTCAGTACAGGGAAACAGATTTCAGTAGAACTCGACGGCAGCCACGGGGCTGCCGTTTTTCGTTTTCCAGATGTTTATTTGCCTGCTTTTTCTGCGCCCCGAATCGCCTTTTCACGCGCATCCCCATTGAGTTCGCGAAGCATTGCGTAGAGTCGCGCAAGCGGCAGGCCCATCACATTGAAATAACATCCCTCAATCCCCGAGACGAATTTTCCGCCGCGGCCCTGAATACCATAGCCGCCCGCTTTGTCGAATGGCTCGCCGCTCGAGACATAATCTTCGATTTCTTCATCCGAGAGTCTCGCAAACGTCACTCGAGTCACCTCGACCGCAACGGAAATTTCTTGGTCTGGCGTCGGCATTACCGCGAGCCCGGTAAATACTTCATGCGTCTTGCCGCTGAGGAGGCGCAGCATGCGGCGAGCATCCTGATCCGATACTGGTTTCCCGAGAATCTCTTCGTCGGCGACAACAGCGGTATCCGCGCCAATGACAATACTTGGCTCTGTCATCGCCCTCTTTCCATGCTGATACGCAACTGTGTGGGCCTTTTCTTCCGCAAGACGGCGTACATAATCCTTCGCGGATTCGCCCGGGCGAAGCGACTCGTCAACATGCGCTGGTCGCACCTCGAAGTCGAATCCGGCGTTGCGAAGAATTTCCGCCCGGCGGGGCGAAGCGGAAGCAAGTATCAGATGCATGCTTTGTGTCACGGCGCGCCTAGATGACGACGGATTCCTGATATTCGCCGAAGGCGCTGCGGAGCGTATCCGATATTTCGCCTATGGTCGCATAGGATTCAACCGCGGAAAGAATCGCAGGCATCAGATTTTCTTTTGTCCCCGCGCGGCGATGAATTTCTGCAAGTGCAGCCTTTGCCTTGAGAGCATCTCTCCGTGCGCGCAGCGCGTGGAGACGGGCAATTTGCGCGCGCTCGACTTCCGGATCAATGCGCATCGTGGGAATTTGTTCGCCCTTATCCTCGGTGAAGCGGTTCACGCCCACGACGACAACTTCTCCGCGTTCTACTGCCTGCTGGTAATCGTATGCCGCCTGCTGAACCTCCGACTGCACAAAGCCGGACTCGATGGCGCGAAGCATGCCTCCGAGAGAATCGATTTTCGCGATGTATTCTTCCGCACCGCGTTCGATTTCGTTGGTCAGATGTTCGATGGCGTAAGAGCCAGCGAAGGGATCGATCGTATTCACAACGCCTGTTTCGTGCGCGATGACTTGCTGCGTGCGCAGCGCCAGCAGCGCAGACTGCTCGGTCGGGAGCGCCAGAGCTTCATCCAAGCTATTCGTGTGTAATGACTGGCAGCCGCCCAGGACGGCGGCAAGCCCCTGAAGCGCGACGCGAACGAGATTGTTTTCCGGCTGCTGCGCGGTGAGCGTCGAGCCGCCGGTCTGCGCGTGAAAACGCAGCAACATCGATCGCGTGTCGCGTGCGTCAAAGCGGTCTCGCATGAGGCGAGCCCAGAGGCGGCGCGCCGCGCGGAATTTCGCGACCTCCTCAAGCAGTCCATTATGCGAATTGAAGAAGAAAGAAAGTTGCGGTGCGAAATCGTCCACATTCGAGCCGGCCGCGATGGCTGCTTCGACGTAAGCAATCGCATTCGCCAGCGTGAACGCGACTTCTTGCACGGCGGTCGACCCTGCCTCGCG